>JAZULX010000023.1:0-6341 GCA_045603325.1 Oscillospiraceae bacterium
GCACATGTGGTATGGAGGGATGAAAATGGCTGATTTCTTTGTTGAGTTTCAGAAAAATCTGCCGGAAATCCTCCGGGCATTGCTCCAGCACATCGGTATCAGCGCAGCGGCAATACTGCTGGGCATGATCGTGGCCATTCCTGTGGGCATCTGGCTGACTTACCACGAAAAGCCCGCAAAAGTCGTTATGGCAGTATTCGGCGTTGTAAACACCATACCAAGCATCGTGCTGCTGGGTGCTGCAATGATTCTTCTTGGCATCGGATATATTCCTGCCGTTGCCGTGCTGTTCCTCTACTCGCTTCTGCCCATTCTCAGGGCCACTTACACCGGCATCTGCGAGGTGAGTCCCAAATGCATTAAGGCTGCCACCGGCATGGGCATGAGCAAAATGCAAATGCTCCGGCTTGTTCAGATCCCCCTGGCACTTCCTGCCATCATAACCGGCATACGCCTCAGCACAATTTATATCATAAGCTGGGCAACTCTGGCGGCATTTATTGGCGGCGGTGGTCTGGGCGACCTGATCTGGATGGGGCTGCAGAGTTATAATTTCGGCCTTGTATTTTGCGGAGCGATACCGGCCACCGTTCTTTCCCTGGTGGTCAGCGCGTTGCTCAACCTCGTTATAAAACGTGCAAGCCGGCACAAAAGCGAGGAGGCAGCAGTATGAGTAATGTAGTCAGCGCAACCCTTGTCCACCTGCAAATCGCCTTTCTCGGCGTACTGCTGGCATGTATCATCGGCCTGCCTTTGGCGGCATATTTGCTGAATCATTCCAAGCTGAGCCGATATCTGTTTTTGATTATCGATGCCATTCAGACCGTTCCGACTCTGGCCATGCTTACTTTTGTTATGCTGATTTTCGGTCTTAACAATTCAACGGTCATAGTTGCAATCTTTTTGTATTCTCTGTTCCCGGTAATACGCAACACATATCTCGGCTTGTCCTCCGTTGACCCGGGTACAATTCGCGCAGCCCGGGGTATCGGTATGACAACGCTTCAGATTTTTACCAAAATACGTTTTCCGCTGGCAATGCCCATGATCCTTACAGGTGTCAGGCTTGCAGTGGTATCTGCTCTCGGCATTGCCACCACCGGCGTATTCATTGGCGCAGGCGGTTTGGGTATGCTTATCTGGAGAGGTATTCAGACCAGAAATATGACAATGATGCTCTCCGGCGCCATTCCGGTTTCGGTGCTGGCAGTATTCTTTGAGTATTCAATAGGCTTCTTTGAAAAGAAGCTCATACGCAAATCAAACCACACAGCATAATAAAAGGAAGGTAAGATTATGAACAACAAAAAAATACTGGCTATGCTCCTTGTAATCTGCATTGCTGCCGCTATGCTTACCGGCTGCAGTTCCGGCAAAGGCATAACCATCGGCTCCAAGCAGTACACGGAAAATATTCTTATGGGCGAGATGTACGCTCAGCTCATCGAAGCCAAAACAGACATAACCGTTAACAGAAAGCTGAATCTCGGCGGCACTTCTGTCTGTATTCCTGCCATGGAAAAGGGCGAAATTGATCTCTATTTTGAATATACCGGCACGGCATATAACGAGATCCTTGACCTGGAACTGGCTCCCGGAATCACGAGCGACGATATCCTGAACACTTGCCAGACCCAGCTGAACGACAATTACAGTTTTACAATGTTCGACCCCGTCGGTCTTAACAACACCTACGCTCTGGCCATAAAAACAAGCCGTGTTGAAGAGCTGGGCGTTTCCAAAATTTCCGACCTGGCCGCCATTTCCGGAGATCTCAGCTTTGGTGCAGGTCATACATTCTACACAAGAGTCCACGACGGTTATGACGGCATCGTCGCCACCTATGGGCTGAACTTCAAGGAAAGCCTCAAAATGGACACCAGCCTGCTTTATGAAGCCATCGACACCGGCGACCTTGACGTTATCGTTGTATTCGGCACAGACTCTCTTCTGAAAAAGTACGACATGACCATCCTGGAAGATGACGGCGGCGTATTCCCTCCGTATCACGGAGCTCCCCTTTGCCGCAACGAGGTTCTGGAACAGTACCCCGAGCTTAAAGAAATTCTGAATTCTTTTGCAGGAGCTATTGACGACACCACCATGCAGGAGTTAAATTATCAGGTGGATGTTGAAAACCGCTCGGTTGAAGAAGTTGCAAAGGAGTTCCTGACTCAGAATGGATACATTTGAACAAGATAGTCTCAGCAAAGAAAAATTGTCCGCAGGCAATGGTGCAGCGAAAGAAGAAATTCCCCGCTATCAGCGCATTGCCTGTGACGTAGCCTCAAAAATCGCAGCAGGAGTTTATCCCGAAGGTACCAAACTTTATGCCCGTTCTGCTCTTGCCAGTCAATACGGCGTATCCAGCGAAACCGCCCGTCGTGCCATCTGCGTTCTGGCTGATCTGGGCATTGTGGAAAGTTCCATAGGAAGCGGCATAACCGTCATATCTGAGGAAAAAGCCGTTGCTTTTGTGCGTCAGTTTCGTCAGCTGGACACCATTGCAGATCTGCAAAAGGCCCTTCATGAAAAGATTCGGCACTACCGTGATGATTTTGAAGCCATAGTAAATCTTCTCGAAGAAATCAGGGAGAGCACGACCCATTACCGCACAATAAACCCCTTCGTTCCGTATCAGTTCCGGCTTTCCGAGGATTGCCCTCATCTTGGCAAAACTCTGCAGGATCTGAATTTCTGGCATCTCACTCTGGCTACCGTTGTTGCCATCGGCAGAGATAAGGAAATTATCCTTTCTCCCGGTCCCTATGAGATACTCAAAGACGGCGATGTTGTTTATTACATCGGTAACCCTGAGTGCGTTGATCGTGTGCACCGGCTCCTGACTGACTCGGAATAAGATTTAAACAAGATAAAAAAATCCCGGACTTTCGTCCGGTAATTTTTTATTGATTCTTAGCCTCTGCCGATGTAACGGTCGTAGGCAGCCTGCTGGCATGCCAGAGCTTCGTCAAGGCGCAGGGAGAGGACAGTTTCAACATAGTTGTCCCATTCAGCATCAAGGTCGGCTTCGCCAACGATGAACTTGGTGATCATTTCACCGGAATAGGTGGCGATGTCGGTGATCAGGGTGCTGTAAGTTTCGGATTCTTCGGCATTCATGGTAGCATCCATGGGCATGCTGATAATCTCGCCCCAGCTGCGGTCCCACTTTTCGCCGCAGGCATTGTAAGCGTCGGAGTACATGATCTTGGAAGCTTCATTGAACAGAACGCCGCCGCACAGAGATATGGGAGTATACAGGGTCTTGGCATCAGCCATAGAATAGCCGTCGGGGTTGTTGGTAATAAGCTCGGTGTACTGAGGATCTCCGTTTTCGTCGAACTCAAAGCCTTCGCCTTCGATACCGTAGGTCAGCAGATAGTCGCTGTCTTCGCTGTAGGCATAGTCACAGCATCTGAGGAAGGTTTCCCAATCCTTGTCCAGCAGGGTGGTGGACAGATAGCAGCCGCCTTCACTGACGCGGATGGAGCTTGCAAGAACCTTGGTGCTGCCTTCTTCAAGAACGGGGTCAGCTACGGGCCATACAACAGCGTCACCAAACTTGTCGGTCAGGTTGTACTGATAGGTATCGATGGTACGGTTGTCGTCGCACCACACGAAGGTTTCTCCGGCGTAGATGGGCTTATTGTCGGGAGACCAACCGGTCATGGTGTAGTAATCCTGATAGATGATGCCGTCGGCATACCAGGTGCTGACCATCTTGAGGTAATCATAGAAAGCATCAGCAATAGCACCGTAGTAAACGGTGTCGTTTTCGATGTACAGAGGAATGTTCAGCATAGGGCTGAGGCCGACTTCGCCTGCAATACCATAGCCTGCGCAGAAGTAGTTGTTGCGGCCAACACCGGACTGGGAAAGGATCATAGCAGAGTCAAGGTCGTATTCGTCCTTAACAGCACGAAGAACGGTATCCCAATCATCAAAGGTAACAGGTGTTTCCAGACCAACGCCATCCAGCATATCCTGGCGGATCATGGGACCGTAGTCGGAAGTATAAGGAGTGTGATAGAACTGCATCAGGTTGGTAAGTGCGCCGTTGTCGGAGAAGCTGTTGGCTTCATACTGAGGATCAGAATGGATGAGCATATTGTAGTTGGGCATATACTCTTCGAGATAAGGAGCAAAGTCCCACAGAACTTCGTCTTCAACAGCCACATCGATGGTTGCGAACAGGCCGCCGGTGCTGGTGGGCATGATGTCATAATAGGTTTCGGCAGCGATGGTCAGGTTCAGCTTTTCGGAAGCAACACTGTTGGGTACGGAGGTGAACTCCATGTTCAGACCAACCATTTCATACCACAGAGTGGGATATTTGGTCTGAATGGCGGTGGAGCTGTCTGCAGTGGTTTCGAATACGGTGTAAACCTCATCATTGGTGCAGATAGGCAGCTCATAGGAAACACGTTTTTCCATAGCGGCATCAAGGCCGATATATCCGATTTCCTCTTCGGCTTCTTCAGGAGCTTCTTCGCCCTCTGCAGGGGTTTCTTCGGGTGCAGCTTCTTCTGCGGGTGCGGATTCCTCTGCTGCGGGTGCAGATTCTTCAGCGGGAGCAGAAGACTCGGCGGGTTCTTCCTTGCCGGCGCAGCCTGCGAACATGCAAAGCAGCATGGCAGCCGCCAGCAGAAGAGTTAACAGTCTTTTCATTATTTTACCTTCCTTTCCAGAATTGGTAATTCTCATGATTACCACATAAAATTTTACAATATGTTCAATTCTCTGTCAATGCTAATGTTCCCGTTTCTAACCATTTGTCAAATTTGAAATTAGCATTATAATAACTGTTCATTATACCGCCTTTGTGTTACAATGAATCATATACAACAAAAAACCTGACGGGTGACATATCATGGAAGATAAAAAGAGAATCGTAATTAAAGTTGGCACATCCACGCTTATCCACACAGAGTCCGGCGCTCCGGATTTTCGCAACCTCGACCGGCTTGCCCGGGTAATGTCCGACATCAAGAATGCAGGCAACGAAGTAATACTCGTGTCCTCCGGCGCCATAGGTGTTGGTGTTTACAAACTGGGTATGACTCAGCGTCCCACCGAACTGCGGCTGAAACAGGCTGCCGCTGCCGTGGGACAGGGCGAACTGATGCACCTATACGACAAGTTTTTCGGCGAATACGGCGTGAATATAGGGCAGATACTGCTGACTTACGACGATGTGAACAATGCCAAAGGCCGCCAGAACCTGATAAACACATTCAACTCCCTGCTGGAACTGGGCGTTATCCCCATCGTCAACGAAAACGACTCTGTTTGCTTCGAGGAAATCGAATCTGAGCATAAGGTTTTCGGCGATAACGACACTCTTTCGGCAGTGGTCGCCGTGTTGGTTGATGCCGATATGCTTATCCTGCTTTCGGATATCGACGGTCTTTACGAGCAGGATCCCAGGCAGAATCCCAAAGCCCGTCTCATCCGTGAAGTCCGGGTGCTGGACGACGATATCCGCCGCATTGCCGGCGGTGCAGGCACAGGCCTCGGTACCGGCGGCATGGTCACAAAGCTGTCCGCTGCGGAAATGGCCATGGCAGGCGGCATAGACATGATAATCACCAACGGCAGCGATACCGACGCTCTTTACGCCATACTGGACGGTGGTCAGATAGGCACGCTGTTCGTAGGAAGGAGAAACAGCCAATGACAGCACTGCAAATTCAGGGTTCCTCAGCAAAACAGGCATCCCGTGTTCTTGCCTCTGCCGGAACCAACGTCAAAAACAATGCTCTGCTTAATATGGCAGACGCCATTCTGGAAAACGAAGAATATATTCTTGCCGAAAACGCAAAAGATTTGGACAACGCCGGGGCAAACGGCATGAGCAAAGCCATGCTGGACCGTCTTGCCCTTGACCACAGCCGCATTCTGTCCGTGGTGGACGGACTGAAGCAGGTTGCCGCAGCAGCCGACCCCATCGGCGAGTTTGAGTCCACCATCACCCGCCCCAACGGTCTCGTTATCGGCAAAAAGCGGGTACCCCTGGGCGTCATCGCCATTATCTACGAAGCCCGTCCCAACGTCACCGTTGACGCAGCTGCTCTTTGTCTCAAGTCCGGCAACGCTGTTATTCTCCGGGGCGGCAAGGAAGCCATCCTGTCCAACACCGCTTTCGTGACCGTTATGCGCAGCGCGCTGAAGGCTTCCGGTCTGCCCGAAGACTGCGTAAGCCTGGTGGCAGACACCTCCAGAGCAAGCGCAAATGAACTTATGACCCTTTCCGAGTACGTGGATGTGCTTATCCCCAGAGGCGGTGCCGGTCTCATCCGTTCCGTTGTCGAGGGTGCAAAGGTGCCCGTCATCGAAAC
>JAZULX010000024.1:0-3595 GCA_045603325.1 Oscillospiraceae bacterium
GTTCCACGACGGCACTGCTGTTACCGCTGCTGACTGGGTATGGAGCCTTCAGCTTCTGACCAAGGAAGGCGTAGGTTTCAGCGACCAGAGCCTTATGAGCGTTTTTGAAGGCACCGACGAAGCCGGTGTAGAAACTTCCGAAAACTCCCTGGCAGCCGTTGCTGTGGACGACTACACTCTGGAACTGACCTTCAAACAGGTCACCAACATGGAGTCCTTCCTTATGAGCAACTCCTACTTCATGGTAGTTCTGCCCAGTGCTCTGCTGAAAGACATTCCCGTGGCTGAAATGCTGACCAATGAATTCTGGTCCGCTCCCGTAGGTTCCGGTCCTGCCAAGTTCGTCAGCCAGACTGCCGATGCCACCGAACTGACCCTTGCCAGAAACGAAGCCTATCACATGGGCGATGCCAACTGGAACACCATGATTTTCAAGCAGACTGACGCTGCTTCCGCTTCTTCTGCTATGCTCACCGGTGAAATCGATATCGCATACTCTCCCATTGCCAACGACGAAGCTCTTGCCATGAACGGCTCCGAGGGCATCACCATGGATATGCGTGACGAAGCAACTCAGGTTTACGTTATCGCCATCAACAACACCATCGTTAACGACCCCAGAATCCGTCAGGCTGTCAACTATGCCATCAACAAGGACAATATCTGCACCCTGCTGACCGGCGAATCCGAAGTCAGCCTTGCAACTCCCATGGAGCTGTATATCACCGAAGCCAACAAGTACTATCCCGAAGACATCAAGTACAACTATGATGTCGACAAGGCAAAAGCTCTGCTGGCCGAAGCCAAGGCAGACGGCTATGACGGCAAGTTCGTTCTTGCTGCTCCTGCTGCAGGTCAGCGTGGAGAAATCGGTGTTCTGGTAGGTCAGGACCTCGAAGCTGCCGGCTTTGAAGTTGAGATCGTAACCATCGACGCTTCCACCATGATGGCTGACCTGAAGGCCGGTGAAGAAGGCATCTACGATGGCGGCCTCATCATCTACGGCATCACTCCCGATCCCATGAGCCGCAACGATATCATCAGCGCTTCCGACCGCACCGTCCTGAGCCTTGTTGATACCGCTTACGACACTATGAAAGACCTTATCGCCAGCGAACTGGACGAAGAAGTCAGAGCTCAGCTTATCAACGAGTTCTATGACTATCTGTACCAGCAGCAGCCCGCAATCTGGCTGGCCGGCAAGAAGCAGAACTATGTCTATTCTTCCGAACTGGGCATCATCACCGATGACCTTATCGAAATCGCCCGCCGCAACGTTCCTGTCTGGAACTGGAAAGTAGGCTAAAATAAAAATCTCCGCTTCGGCGGAGATTTTTATTTTGACGAAAAGTGAAAATATATTGAAGTAGCTGCTTTTCTTAAGCGTTGCATGATTTCACCCGATATGTTATAATAATTAGCGTTCAAACAATTATTGAAGAAAAGAAAGGAAAAGAAAAATGGCAAAGTATGAAAATCTGCTCAAGCCTGTAAAAATCGGCAAAAATGTCGTTCTGAAGAACAGGCTGCTTTCCTCCAATGGTCTGCCTCACTTCCTTCAGGGTCCCGAAACCTGGCCCAACGATCCCATTATGCTGTATCAGGCCCAGATAGCAAAGAATGCCGCCATCGTAACCATCGGCAACTGGACCAACCTGAAACAGCGTGAAAGCCGCGGTGACGGCGGTCATTTTCCCATGTTCAACATCAAGGACCCTGCAGTTGAAAACTCCCTGGCCCTGTATTGTGAAGTCATCCATATGTACGGCTCAAAGGCTACTATCGCAATCAATGCGCTTGCTCCTGCCGGTTACGGCGTTTGCGACAGCGAAGGCGGTGGCGGCATGATGATGGGACCTCCTCCCGGCGGTGATGAGGGTGACGATGATATCGCTCCCGGCGGCGGTATGATGGGTCCTCCTATGGACGAAGATATGTCCGAAGAAGAAAAGAAAAAGATGATGGAAGAAATGATGGCCATGATGGGCGGCGGCAAAAAGAAAGCCGTTACTCCCGAAATCATGCAGGACATCATCAAGCAGGTCGTCAAGGACTGCAAATACTGGAAAGACATCGGTTTTGACGGCGCTTCCTTCCATATGGCATATCAGGGTCCCCTGTGCGCTCAGTTCCTCAGCCCCCTGTGCAACAAGCGTACCGACGAATACGGCGGCAGCATCGAAAACCGTGCAAGATTCCCCCTGGCTATCTGCGAAGCTGTTAAGAAAGAACTGGGCGAAGACTTCATCATCGAAGTCCTTATGTCCGGCAAAGAAGCTCCCGGCGGCATAACCATCGAAGATACCGTTGCTTTCGCCAAACTGGCAGAAGGCAAGGTAGACATCCTCCAGATCCGCGGCGGTGATGGCGACGAAGCCCATCCCACCACCTTCAACTCCACCAAGGTGCCCATCACTCTGGAAGTTTCCGAAGCTGTCAAGAAATCCGGTGCCAAGATCCTTACCGCTCCCATCGGCGGTCTGCAGGATCCCGATTTGGCAGAACAGTGGATCGCTGAAGGCAAAATGGACATTATGGCTGCTGCCCGTGCTTATATTGCCGACCACGATTACACCAAGAAGCTGACCGAAGGCCGTGGCGATGACGTTGTTCCCTGCATCCGCTGCAACAAATGTCATGGTGCATCCATGAGCGGCCCATGGGTATCTTTCTGCTCCGTTAACCCCACTGTTGGTGTTGACCATATGACCGAGCGCCTGTTCAAGCCTGCCGACAGAGTTAAGAAAGTTGCTGTTATCGGCGGCGGCCCCGCCGGCATGAACGCTGCAATCAACCTTATAGACAGAGGTCACAAGGTAGTCCTGTTCGAGCGTGAAGCTGTTCTTGGAGGTCAGCTCATCCACGCTGATTACGCTACCTTCAAGTGGACCATCAAGGACTTCAAGGATTGGTTGGCATATCAGTGCAATAAGAAGGGCGTTGACATCCGTCTTGGCAAGGCTCCCACTGCTGAAGAAATCAAGGCAGAAGGCTTCGATACCGTTATCGTCGCCAACGGCGCCGAACCCAACATCCCCGATATTCCCGGCCTCGTCAACGAAGACGGCAGCCTGGCAGCAAATGTTTTCACTCCTATTTCCGTATTCGGCAATGTGGATAAGCTGGGCAAAAAGGTCGCTGTTGTGGGCGGCAGTGAAATCGGCTGCGAAACCGGTATGTACATAGCCGAAAACGACCGTGAAGTAACCGTCCTGACCCGTAAGAACACTCTGGCTCCTTCTGCACAGCGTGTCCATTACAGCCTGCCTGCAGTGGGCTATCACGGTCTGAAGCGCAAAACCGGCTGCACCACTACCAAGTTTGCCGACGGCAAACTGACCTACGTCAACTACAAGGGCATTGAAAAGTCCATCGAGGTAGACAGCGTTGTCATTTCCGGTGGTCTGAATCCCCGTCAGGAAGAAGCTCTGGCATACTATGGTGCCGCTCCCGAGTTCTACATCTGCGGCGACGCTGCAGGTGACGGCGAAGGCAACATCGCCAAGGTCATGAGAAGCTCCTGGTCAATCGCTTCCATGGTATAAGAAAAAAGGCCGTCAGCGACCAATGTTGTTTGGATAGGCAATACCTGTCA
>JAZULX010000025.1:0-2267 GCA_045603325.1 Oscillospiraceae bacterium
CTGGAACGCAGCGGGTGAGGTAGATGGATGGAGCAGCAAGTCCTTTGCGGTACTGGGGTTGCCTGCTATACTTCTTGGCGTCCACCTTCTGTGCATCGCAATGACCGCCATTGACCCCAAACACCAGAATCACGGGAGTAAAATTTTGAACCTGGTTTTGTGGATCAGTCCGGTTCTTTCCATCGCTTGCTGCGGAGCTACCTACGCTCATTCTTTTGGTATTGATATGGATATGAATCGGTTTATGCCGATTATTGTCGGCATAGTGTTTATCGTTATAGGGAACTATTTGCCGAAGTGTAAGCAGAACTATACTATTGGGATCAAACTGCCATGGACACTAAACAACGAGGAAGTTTGGAACAGAACTCATCGCCTGTGCGGAAGGCTGTGGGTCGTTGGCGGTATCGTTATGGCAACTTCTGCATTTTTGCCTGATGAATCGATGGTGGCCATCGTGATTTCTGTTTTAGTCATACTTATTGCCGTTCCTGTGATTTATTCATGGCAGCTGCATAGAAAACTCAGCTGATCTCAAATAATCAAATAATTATCCCTGTAGATTATCTGCAGGGATAATTATTGCTAAGGTTCATTTTATTCCGTTGATTTTTTGGAAGATATCTAGTATGATTGTGATAATTCTGTGTGAATAAAAGAAGGAGGAATTCCACATGAATAATGGTTTAAAGGAGAAATACGGCCTTCCGACTGCCATATGCATGGTCGTTGGCATTGTTATCGGTTCCGGTGTTTTCTTCAAAGCAGAAGCTGTTCTTAACAAGACTGGCGGCAACATGCCTCTCGGTATTCTGGCATGGCTTATAGTCGGCTTTATTATGATCGTCTGCTCGTATGTATTTGCTACTATGGCTACCAAGTACGAAAAGGTCAACGGACTTGTTGACTATGCCGAAGCCACTATGGGTGACCGTTACGCCTATAATATGGGCTGGTTCATGGCAACTTTATACACTCCCTGCCTTGTTGGCGTTCTTGCATGGGTAAGCGCACGTTATGTCTGCGTACTTCTTGGCTGGGATATTACCGGTGGCGCATGTATGACCATCGCCTGCCTGTTCCTGTGCCTTGACTATGTTATGAATACAATAGCCCCCAGGATAGCAGGTAAGTTCCAGGTATCCACCACTGTTATCAAAATGATCCCCATTGGCGTTATGGCCATTGTTGGCACCATTATGAGCTTTGGCAACGGCCGTATGGCCGAAAACATTGCTACTATGGCAAATGCAGACATTTCCGTAAGTACCGGTCTGATGGGCGCCATGGTCGCAGTTGCTTTCGCTTATGAAGGCTGGATCCTTGCAACTTCTATCAACGCCGAGTTGAAAAATGCGAAGAAGAATCTGCCTTTTGCTCTGGTTGTCGGTTCTTTCATCGTTGTTCTTACTTATATTCTTTACTATATCGGTATCCACGGTGTTGTTTCTTCCGCTGAACTTATGGAAAGCGGTCAGAACGCAGTTAAGCTGGCATTTACCCGTATGCTTGGTGAAACCGCAGGTAATCTGATATTTGTACTTATCGTAATTTCCTGCCTTGGCACTCTGAACGGTCTGACTCTGTCCTGCTGCCGCGGCATGTATTCACTTGCTGCTCGTGGACAGGGACCTCTGCCCAAGGTTTTTGGTCAGATCGACCCGGCCACCAATATGCCTACCAACTCCAGCACCATCAGCCTTGCATTCAACGCTTTCTGGCTGTTCTATTTCTTTGGCGCCAACCTTACCGACGGCTGGTTCGGCAGCTTCTGCTTTGATAACTCTGAGCTGCCCATTATAACTTTGTACGCTATGTATATCCCCATGTTTGTCCAGTTTATCCGCAAATCCACCGAGCTTAACGGATTCAAGAGATTTGTTATGCCTTGCCTTGGCATCGTAGGCTGCTGCTTCATGGTTTACGCTGCATTTGCTGCATACGGCGTCAGTGTTGTTGTCCATTATCTGATAGTCTTTGCTGTTGTTCAGGTAATTGGCAACCTGTTCTATAAAAAGCCCGGCAAGCAGGGCTTGTTTACCGGTCATATAGAACATCGCTGAAAGCGATGAAGAAATCCCCATCTTGAACAAAAACAAGATGGGGATTTTTTGTGTTAAAAAACAAGCTGTACAAGCAACATATAACAAACTGTAGCTCCTGCGATGGAAAGCAGCATCTTACGTTTCCAAAGATGCAGCAGAACCGTTACCGCAATTGCTATAAGTTCGGGAATACCGTGAGTTCCTGAGAAAATACTTACGTTT
>JAZULX010000026.1:0-7913 GCA_045603325.1 Oscillospiraceae bacterium
ATCATCTGATTTGCTGGAGACTGTCAAAGAACCTCCGCCGTGTCATTCCGAGCAAAAACCACACAGTGGTTTTTGCGATATGTCAACGCAAAGCGTTGACATGCGAATCCGTACTCTCCTGTTGAAAAGGTAAAAGTATGAACGGATTGCCACGCCATCTTCGATGGCTCGCAATGACAGTTTTTGCTTTTTTGACACGCTGCGGCAAATCAGATGATTTGCTGATGATTCTGATAAGCCCATTGTTTTATAAGAATATTAATTATTAATTGTCAGCAATTTCTGCTTCAGCTCTCCTTCAATGCGGCCAAGCTCGGCTTCTGCTTCACGGCGTTTCTGAGCACCGTCTTTCTGGATCTGGAGAACTTCGTCCAAAGTAGAGATAAGGCTCTGGTTGGTGTGCTGCAGAGTTTCGATGTCCACGATGGAACGCTCGGATTCTTTGGCGGTTTCGATGGTGCCAAGGCGCAGAGCGTCGGCATTTTTCTTCAGAAGCTCGTTGGTCAGGTCGGTGACTTCACGCTGAGCTTCCAGAGCCTGACGGGAATGCTCAAGACCAAGAGCCAGCACCATCTGGCTTTTCCAAAGGGGAATGGTGTTGTTGAGGGAAGACTGAATTTTTTCCACCAGCATGCTGTCGTTGTTCTGGATAAGACGTATCTGGGGGCCCATCTGGATGGAAATCATCCTTGTCAGTTCAAGGTCATGGAGCTTTTTCTCAAAACGCAGGCACTGGTTGGAATAGTCATTGGCAGCCTGAGCATCCTCGGCAAGACCGGTGGTCTGTGCTTTCTGCTGCATTTCGGCAAGGGTGGTGGCGCGTTCACGCTCAAGGGTCTGTTTGCCCGCAAGGATGTACATGGAAAGCTGCTTGAAATAGTCCAGGTTTTTGTCATACAGCTGGTCCAGCACAGCAATGTCTTTCAAAAGCACCACCTGATGGTCCTCCAGCTGACCGGCAATGCGGTCCACGTTGGCTTCCACCTTGCCGTACTTGGCTTTCATGGCTTCCAGTTTGCGGCTGCCTTTCTGGAACAATCCCAGCAGGCCTTTGCGTTCTTCTTCAGCGTCGAAGGATTTCAGCTCCACCACCAGACCGGAGATCATATCGCCGATTTCGCCCATGTCTTTGGTTTTTACGCTTTCCAGAGCACCAGCGGAGAAGTCGGCAATGTTTTTCTGAGCACCAGCACCGTACTGGAGTATCATGGTGCTGTCAGTCAGGTCGATTTTCCGGGAAAAGCTGTCCACCGCTGCCTGTTCCTCGGCTGTCAAGGGAGTTTCTTCAACGGTTACGGGAATGATTTCGTTAACAGCATCTTCGGTTTTCTTGGCTTCTTCGCCAAAAGGATCGAGGGTAAGATCAAATTTTGTATAGTCAGACATATTTACGTTCCTTTCGAAGATTATTTGGTTATCTTTCGACTGTGTGAAATAATTTATAGTTAATTAGTCAGCATAAATAAATTTTAATTATTAATTATTAAATATTAATTTGAAAGCCCGTCTTTTTCCATCATAGTCTCCAGCACCTTGATATCGGCAGAAATGTCGATGGCTTCTGCTTCAAACAGGCTGTCCAGCCGTTTGCGGTAAGCGGTGACAATGGTTTCCATGACGTTTTCTATCTTTTTCTTTGTAGCTTCCACGTTTTCGCCCGCCTGACCCTGACGGACAAGCTTGTCGTAACTGGTCAGCAGCTTGATTGTGGTGGGCAGATAGTAATTCATAAAGGTGCGAATCTCACCCAGCTTTTTCGGTTCCTGCTTAACAACATCGAAAATCTTTCCGCTGAGCCGCTCCAGCTCGTTGATCTGGCCGCTGATGACGGGATCTTCAATGGCGTCGTTGAGCTTTCGCATCTGCTCAACTGCAGCGTTGCCGTCGGCTATCATTTTGTCCAGCTCGGGATTGCCGGTGGTGGGAGCGGGTGGGTCGGGAACCTTAACCTTCACTACTTTTCCCGGGAAAAGCTTTTTCATAAGCAAAAACACCAAAACGGTGAAAACTCCGCAGATTAAAAAGTGCCACAGCTTGTAAAGGGGGAACATCATGGCATATACCAGCCATGCCGCTGCAGCGGAGTATATGGGAACCACAGAGGGTATGCGTTTTTCTTTCAATATTATCATCCTTTATTGAGGTGAATTAAATTTACAACTATTGTATAATAAATTTCCCTTGCTGTCAACGGGGTACTATATAATTTTATTACTGGCGGAAACGAGTGTCAATAGAATCGACAAAATTTTACTGAAAATATACGAACAAATGTTTGCATTTTTGTTTTCGGTGTGTTATACTGATTTTACTATTATGGCTGACTGTAACCGTATTTGAAATTTGGGGTGATTTTTTGAAACCTTTGACTGATAAACAAAGAGCGGTTTACGAATGTATCGTAAAATGCATCGAAGAAAACGGATTTCCTCCCACTGTCCGCGAGATTTGCTCCCAGCTGGGGCTGAACTCTCCGTCCACAGCCCAGCTCCATCTCAATACTTTGGAAAAGCATGGCCTGATCACAAGAGAAGGCTCCAAGAACCGTGCAATCCGCCTTGTCGATAAACCCCGTAAGGGAATCCCCATTGTTGGCACCGTTACTGCCGGTATGCCCATTCTTGCTGTGGAGCAGCTGGAAGGCTACCTGCCTTATGAAACTCCCGACGACGGTGAATACTTTGCTCTCCGTGTCCGGGGCGACTCCATGATAGATGCCGGCATACTCGACGGCGATAAGGTCGTCGTCCGCCAGCAGTCCTTTGCAGACAACGGAACCATCGTTGTTGCCCTCATTGGCGAAGAAGCCACGGTCAAACGCTTCAAAACCATCGGCGGTCAGCCCTGGCTTTTGCCGGAGAACGAAGCCTACGAACCTATCGATGCCCGTGAAGCCGTAATTCTCGGCAAAGTCAAAATGGTGCTCAGAGAGTTTTAGTTTAGAAAACATATTGCAATTACAGGCAGCAGCTTCTGATTGCTGCCTGTTTTGTTTCACGTGAAACGGTTGTTAGGGTTTAGCTTTTAGGATCTAGGGTTTAGGGTAGCGTGAAAATAGAAATTGCATAAATGTTACCTGACATCAGCCCCTAGCCCCTAGATCCTAGATCCTAACCCCTAATTTTCGTTTCACGTGAAACATTGAAAAACATACTCAAAAATATTGCAATCCAAATCCGCTGTGCTATAATAACCGCAGAGTGGTTATTATAATCTATGTCCCCATCGGCTCCAGGTTTCGCCGGAACCGCCGAGGGATGACACCATTATATCACAGCTGCTTTACAGCTGTGATATAATGTAAAAGCAAGAGAATATAGAGAAAGAGGGTGTGCCATTGGCAAAGGTCATAACAATAGCCAACCAAAAAGGCGGAGTTGGCAAAACAACCACCGCCGTCAACCTGACAGCCGCCATGACTCTTGAGGGGAAAAGGGTGCTTCTGTGCGACTTTGATCCCCAGGCAAACGCCACATCAGCCATGGGCGTAAGCAAAGACAGCCGCCCGAACATCTACGACGTGGTGATAGACGGGGTAGACCCGGAAAAAGCAGTTGTAAAAACAAAATACGGCGATGTTCTGCCGTCAAATAAATCCCTGTCCGGTGCAGGAATAGAAATGGTAGCCATGGAGGGCCGGGAAAAACTGCTGAAAAACGCAGTGGACAAGCTTTCCAAAAACTATGATTTCATATTTATTGACTGCCCGCCGTCGTTGGAAATGCTGACGCTGAACGGCATATGCGCCGCAGATTCAATCCTGATTCCCGTCCAGTGCGAATATTTTGCCCTGGAAGGTCTGAGCGACCTGATGTCCACCCTCAGAATGGTGAAAAAGGCGTTCAACCCCACCATCGAGGTGGAAGGCGTGGTTCTGACCATGTTCGACGGACGCACAAACCTTTCAATGCAGGTGGCAGACGAAGTCAAACGCTACTTCTCAGGCAAGGTCTATTCAACAGTAATTCCGCGGAACGTGCGACTGAGTGAAGCTCCCAGCCACGGCAAACCGGTAACCGCCTACGACCGAATCTGTAAAGGCAGCGAGGCATACATAAGGCTTGCACAGGAAATAATCAAACGTAATGGGAAAGGCGGGTCTTGATTCATGGCAAAAGAAAAAGGATTGGGCCGTGGACTTGGCGCAATGTTCGGCGAAGCTGCGCTGACAGAAAATGAAAGCTCCAGCCTGATGATACCCATAGCCCATGTGGAACCAAACGCCGAACAGCCGAGAAAAAATTTCAACGGAATTGAAGAACTGGCCGAAAGCATCAGAAGATACGGCATAATCCAGCCGCTGACAGTCAGACGGCTTTCCAACGGTCAGTATCAGATAATTGCAGGTGAACGCCGATGGAGAGCTGCAAGGGAAGCAGGACTTCTGGAAGTTCCCGCAGTAGTCATCGAGGCAGACGACCTGAAAGCCGCAGAACTTGCGCTGATAGAAAACCTCCAGCGTGAAGATCTGGATCCCATGGAAGAAGCCGAAGGCTACAAGGTTTTGATAGACAGCTTTGGCCTCAGCCAGGAAGAAGCAGCAGCCAGAGTCGGTAAAAGCAGACCTGCAGTGGCAAACGCTCTGCGACTGCTGTCACTCCCGGAAGAACTGAAAAAACTTGTCTCCGACGGTCAGCTGTCTGCCGGCCACGGCAGAACACTGCTCAGCCTGAAACGCAAATCAGACATGGCTGACGCAGCCAAAAAAGTAATGGAAGAAGATCTGTCCGTCCGCCAGACGGAAGCCCTTTGCAAAAAGCTCAACGGAGAGATATCGGAGAAAAAATCCGGCAAGCAGATGGAAATAGATTACGCTGCCATTGCCGCCGAAGAGCTTACAGGCAAACTGGGGCGAAAGGTCGTCATCAACAACGGCAGAAAAAAGGGCACACTTGTCCTTGAATACTACGGAAACGACGATCTGCAGCTTCTTCTAAGCCAGTTGGAAACTCTGGCAGCAAAAGGGGCGGGAGAATCATGAAAAAGATCCCCACCTTTGCGATAATCGCAGCAGTGATGGTTCTTATTGCAATAGTGATGTTTGTCATCGCCCTGACAGCCGGCGGAGACACACAGCAAATCGAAGAATCAGAAGCACCTGCTGCCGAACAGACAGAAATAACCCGGCTTGAGGAAGAGAATCTCAGCCTGACACAGCAGGTGGAGCAGCTGAAATCGGAACTTGAGCAGTACGGAGTGGACATGAAACAGGCCATGCAGAGGGAAGAAGCCGCAGTGCTGGCATACTCCGAAATGCAGGCTCAGCTGGAAACATCCCAGACCGATTCGGAAACCTACAAAGCTGCTGCAGAAGCCGCCATGGACGAGCGTTCCAAAGCTCTGGAGGAGAAGGACAAGATAGTGCTGCTTTACGAAAAACTGTGGCGTGCCATGACGTACTTCGACCAGGGCCGATACGACGAGTGCAAAACCGTGCTGGACGAGATGGAGTATCTGGAACCTGAAAAATATCTTTCCTCCACGTCCGACAGCTCGGTAATTCTGACCCCGGCTGCAAAATACCAGCAAATGCTGGAATACTTTGAATGATACAAACCAAAAGAAAAGGTGAAAATAACATGCTTGACATTAAACTTATTAAAGAAAATCCCGAAAAGGTAAAAAATTTGCTGCTGGCCAAAGAAGCCGACTGCGGAGCCGAAATCGACCGCATCCTTGAACTGGACGCTCAGCGCCGTGACATGATCTTCCAGACCGAACAGCTGAAAGCCGAACAGAACAAGGTTTCCAAGCAGATTCCCCAGATGAAGAAAAACGGCGAAGACACCGCTCCCGTATTTGCAAGAATGAGCGAGCTGAAAGCCACCATTTCCGAAAACGACGGCAAGCTCAGAGCCATCGAAGACGAATACAAGACCCTGATGCTGTCTCTGCCCAACCTGCCCGACGAAGATCTGCTTCCCGGCGGCAAGGAAAACAACGAACCCCTGCGCTACATCGGCGAACCTCATGTTTTTGACTTCGAACCCCAGCACCACGTTGACCTTTGCACCAACCTGGGCCTTATCGACTACGAGCGGGGCACCAAGCTGGCAGGCTCCGGCTTCTGGATATATTCCGGCATCGGCGCACGCCTTGAATGGGCGCTGCTGAACTACTTCATCGACACCCACATTGCAGACGGCTACGAATTCATGCTGGTACCTCACATGCTGGAGTACGAATGCGGCCTTACCGCCGGCCAGTTCCCCAAATTTGCCGACGAAGTTTACAAAATCGCCAATCCCACCGACGAGCGTGTCCATTATATGCTGCCCACTGCAGAAGCTGCTCTGGTAAGCCTCCACAGAAACGAGATTCTGGACGAGTCCGACCTGCCCAAAAAGTACATTTCCTACACTCCCTGTTTCCGTCGTGAAGCCGGCAGCTACCGCTCCGACGAAAGAGGCATGGTTCGCGGCCACCAGTTCAATAAGGTCGAAATGGTTCAGTTCACTCTGCCCGAGAAGTCCGACGAAGCTTTTGATGAGCTGGTAACCAAGGCAGAAAACCTTGTCAAGGGTCTGGGCTTCCACTTCCGTACCGTCAAGCTGGCAGCAGGCGACTGCTCCGCTTCCATGGCAAGAACCTACGATATCGAAATCCAGATTCCTTCCATGAACGGTTACAAGGAAGTTTCTTCCGTTTCCAATGCCCGTGATTATCAGTCCCGCCGCGGATCCATGCGTGTCCGCCGCAAGGACGGCAAAATCGAACTGATGCACACTCTCAACGGTTCCGGCCTTGCAACTTCCCGTATCATGCCCGCACTGGTTGAGCAGAACCAGCTGAAAGACGGCAGCGTCGTGGTTCCCGAAGTTCTGAGAAAGTACCTCGGCGGTCTGGAAGTCATCAAAAACGAAAAGAAATAATTATTGAAATAAGCCTCCCCTGTGTAAGGGGAGGTGCAGAACGAAGTGAGGCGGAGGGGTTGCCGACTGAGCAATCCCCCTGTCATGGATGCAAAAAATGAAAAGGAGCGACAAAAATGGCAGAAAAGAAAGGCTTCATTGCCGAATTCAAGGAATTCGCGCTGAAAGGCAACGTTATCGACCTGGCAGTCGGCGTTATCGTCGGCGGCGCATTTTCAACCATCACCAATTCACTGATAAACGACCTGGTAATGCCCGTTATCGGCATGTTTCTGGGCGGCATCGACTTCTCCAGCTGGGTAGTGAACCTGCCCAACCTCTACGGCGGCGATCCCATCCCCATGAACATTGGCCTGTTCATCAACACCGTTATCAACTTCCTGGTTCTGGCACTGGTAGTGTTCATGATGGTCAAAGCCATCAACAAAGCCAGAGCAAAGAAAGAAGAACCCGCACCCGAACCGGCTCCCGAACCCGAGCCCGAGCCCACCAAGGAAGAACTCCTGTTGACCGAAATCCGTGACCTGCTGAAAAAAGGTTAAAATAAGCCTCCCCTGTGTAAGGGGAGGTGCCGAACAAAGTGAGGCGGAGGGGTTGCCGATAAAGCAATCCCCCAGTCAGCTTCGCTGACAGCCCAAAGTTTGCTGAAAGCAAACTTCGTGTGTTTGGCATTGCCAAACACGACCCTTCTACACAAGGGGGCCTTTCCGCAGATGCCTTTTAACTCACATGGAGAGATACAATGAGCGAAACTGTAAAAACCTATATAAACGTGGCTGTTATGGCAGTTGTGGCAGTCATCCTCGGCTGCCTGCTGGGCGACAGCATACCCTTCTTCCTCGGAACGGACACTGACACAGTGCCAGCCACCATATTCAACGACAGAATGTCTCTGGTCAAGGAGATTTATACCGAGCAGAATCTCCAGTACCAGAGCTTGTGCATGAATCTGGTGGACAACGGCGAGGACATGAGGATAGTAAAGAATCTCAAAGGCGATTTGAAAATCATCGACGGCAACGGCCAGGTTCACGGAGCGGA
>JAZULX010000027.1:0-3532 GCA_045603325.1 Oscillospiraceae bacterium
CCTCTCCGTCGCCAAGGTCAGCAAAGATGACCTCTCGCTGACCTTACGCTCCACCTCTCCCAGCGGGAGAGGCATGGCTCCCCCAAAGGGAGAGCCTGCAAAAACGCAGTTTTTGACTGAGAGGGTAAGCTCGTCACCACAGCAAAAGCTGCAAGCAAACAGGCTGTACCGAAAATCGGTACAGCCTGTTTATGTTATGTCAACTTACAGTTCCACGACGCCTTCAAGAGGCATAAAGCCACGAAAGAGAGGTTTGATGCCGCCGGCAAAGCCAACGCACTGAGGAGAGGATTCAGACAGCATCAGCACATAATGGAATACCTCAATACCTTCGGAGCCTGCAAATGCAGAGAAAGATACAGAGAAGTCGCTCATAACGATATCGTCCACCTTCTGCTTACCGTGTTCCGAGGTCAGGATGCCTTTAAGCTGACCTTTGTCCTCATAGAATTCCAGTTCATAATGCTGCTTTTTAACAACACCGTTTTCATCGGGTCCACCCATGGCAAAGCTGCCTTTTGCACCGCCGGGACCGCCGGGACCACCGGGACCGCCGGGACCGCCGGGTCCACCGGGTGCGCCACCTGCAGGGGGTTCACCCTTGCTAAGGTCGGGTGCGGGTTTGCAGCCTTCGTAATACTCCAGATCAACGGGGAATCCATCGATGGGGCCGGCAAAGCACATATTGAATATGATTTTCTTCATTTTAATCTTCCTTTCAAAATGGTTTTGTTTCGTAACATTCGATTGACAGTACAGCAGAATTCGATCAGTGTGACGTATTGTCCCGGTCACGGCGCGCCGTGACCCTACGGCATAACCGTTGGGCCGTTCGTATCTGACGGGTCGCCCAGGTCAGCGTGAGGTTAGCTTTGCTGACCTTGCTGACCTCACGGCGGTGCCCCCCTACGAAGTCTGACCTTGTGATGTCCTATTAGTTATACTTTTCGTCGTAAGCTGCCTGCATGATGGCCTGCATCTCGTCCAAGCGCATTGCTCTGACTTCTTCCATGAAAGCGTCCCATTCGCTTACAGGACGGTCGCCTACTACGAAAGACAGCAGCTGCTCGTTGGCAAAGGTGTTCAGGTCAGTGGCTATCAGCGCATATTCGGAGGAAGCATCTGCGCCAAGAGTGACGGAGTATTCGGGATTGGATCTGGTGGCGCTCCAGGCAGCTTCTGCTTCAGCCATACGGGGATCGGTAAAGGTCAGCTCAAGAGCTTCCTGGGTCTGCATATAGGGCAGGAAAGCGTTGGCGGTATACAGAGAACGGGTGACGTTGCTGTTGTGGCCTTCGGGGTTGTTGATGATAAGGTCAAGGTAATAGGGCTTGCCGTCCTCACCGATATCATAGGTAATGCCCTTTACGCCGTAGTTTGCAAGGTCAGCGCCTTCTTCGGTGAACATGTAGTTCAGGAAAGTGATGGCCTGTTCGGGGTATTCGCAGTTGGTGGTAACGGAAACGCAGTTCTTGCCAGCCACGGAGTCGAAACCGCCCACATTGGAGGTTTCGGTGCCGGTCTTGGAGATATCCTTCAAAGGAGTGAGGGCAAAGTTGTCGTCATCGGTAACCTTTGCTTCAAACTGACCGTTGAAGGTCATACGACCGCTGCTCCAGAAACCGGTGTTGTGGTTCAGAGCCTGAGAGTCGTAGTACATGGGGCTTACGAAAGACAGGAAATCGTCGCCGAAAAGGCCTTCGGCATAATACTGAGCCAGCATTTCAATGTACTGTCTGGTCTCGGGTATTTCGAGAGAGCAGACAGCCACGCCGTCAATGTAGCTCCAGCCAACGGTTTCTGCGTTCATGGTGATATTGTAGCCATAAGTAAGCGGAGTATCGAGCTTAGCACCTACACAGATGGTGTTGGTGCAGCCATACTCGTTTTTGAAAGCGGTAAGAACTTCGTGAAGTTCATCATAAGTTTCAGGAGCTTCCAGTCCCAGTTCGTCCAGCCAGTCCTGACGGATAATGGCGCCGCCGGAAGTGGTGGGGTAAGCTCTGTGGTTAATGCCAACAGCCTTGCCGGTGGCAGAAAGGACTGCCTCGGCATAGTCCTTGTCGTCACGGAACAGGGCAGCAAGTTCGGGAGCATACTCGTCAAAGTAAGGCAGCATATCGATGCAAACGCCGTCTTCAACCAGAGCATCGGCACCGGCGGAATATGTGGTGGTGGCTTTGCAGATAAGGTCGGGATAATCTTCAGCAGCGATCATCAGATTGAACTTTTCGGAATATACGTCATCGGTACACATCATGGAAAAGTCGATGGCACAGTTTGTGGCATCTGCCAGTTCGTTCATGGCCATGTTGTCCTGAATGAAGGTTGTTCCGTCAACAACGCTCAGGAACTGACCGGATGCGCTGCCGGCAATGGTAAAGGTATGAAGTTCTTCAAACACGGGATACAGAACCACGGGTTCTTCTTCAATAGGAGGAGTTTCTTCCTCGGGGGCAGGAGCTTCTTCTGCTGCAGGAGCTTCAGCTTCCGGTGCTTCCTCCACAGGAGCCTCAGATACGGGAGCTTCGGATACGGGCTCTTCAGGTTCGGCTTTTTCGGCACAGCCTGCAAAAAGGCTAAGCAGCATTACAGCGACCAGAAGTAATGTTATGATTTTTTTCATTTTGTTCTCCTTTCTTGTTTTGTCCATAATCATCCATAATTGATTTGAAGTTAGTGTAATTTTACATTCCGGCCGCTTGAAGGGTAAACAATCAAAAAATAAACAGGGTTATCAGTTTTATAACTATGTGAAAGCATAAACGAAAACAATCTGCACACGGTTGGATGCAGACTGATTTTAGAGTGTTTAATATAACTGACGAAGATCACTGCGCCGAGACAACAGGCTGTCGAGGACGCCAGAGCCTGCGAATACGCTGTCATTTCGAGCAACGTCGAAGACGTTGGAGAAATCCCCAACTGTGTTGCGTATACTTTGGGGATCCTCACGTCGCTCCGGACAGCAATGCTGACCGACCGCTCCTCAGGATGACAAGTTGGAAAGTTGGAAAGCCTCACGGGTGCTTTCGCACCCTCAGGATGACAGCGTAATCGTCGGAACGGTCAAGTCCGTTCCCTTTGATTTTCAGTCAGCCTGTTTATGTTATGTCAACTTGATTATAATCACTATAACGGCAATGACCACAACTGCGGCGATAAGCCCGAACCAGTCGGTTTTACGGCGGTGCTTTTTGGGGGTTCCGGTTTTGCCCCAGGCTGATATGTTCCTGGCTTTTTCTTCATACTGAGCCTGGAAGTATTGCTGCTGAAGCTTTCCATACTGCATACGGTTGTCGCTCATGGGATCATACCTCCGGTCTTTCCGGTTTAACGCCGGTTTTTCTGCGAGCGAGTTTGTCGGAGATCAGTGCCGATATTCCAAGCATAACAAAGAGCAGCAAGAGCAAATATGAGTTGGTAAACACATTCTTGATGACCGCAAAGGTATCTACCTGACCAACGGTGACCACCTTGTATCCACTTTCGCTGTCCTGAATATATGCCTTGACCCCGGTGTCTCCCCTTG
>JAZULX010000028.1:0-5505 GCA_045603325.1 Oscillospiraceae bacterium
GGACACATGGTTCTCCTCCGCTCTCTGGCCCTTCTCCACACTGGGCTGGCCCGAGGACACAGAGGATCTTAAGTACTTCTACCCCACAGATGTTCTCGTAACAGGTTACGACATCATCTTCTTCTGGGTTGCAAGAATGATCTTCTCCGGCTGTGAGCACATGAAGAAGCCCCCCTTCCACACCGTTTTAATCCACGGTCTGGTAAGAGACTCTCAGGGACGCAAGATGTCAAAGTCTCTTGGCAACGGCATCGACCCTGTCGAAATGATCGAACAGTACGGCGCCGACGCTCTGCGCTTCAACCTCATCACCGGCAACAGCCCCGGCAACGATATGCGCTTCTTTGTTGAACGCTGCGAAGCCATGCGTAACTTTGCCAACAAGCTTTGGAACGCCAGCCGTCTCGTTATGATGAACCTGACCATCGACAAGAACGAGCTGCCCGAAAAGCTGGAACTGGAAGACAAGTGGATCCTGTCCAAGCTGAACACCCTTGCCAAGGAAGTCATCGACAACCTCGAAAGCTATGAACTGGGTGTTGCCGCAGACAAGATTTACAACTTCATCTGGGACAGCTACTGCGACTGGTATATCGAGCTGACCAAGCAGCGTCTGAACGGCGAAGATGAAGCTGCCAAGATTGGCGCTCAGAAGGTGCTGCTGTATGTCCTGACCGAGATCCTCAAACTGCTGCATCCCTTCATGCCCTACATCACCGAAGAAATCTATCAGGCTCTGCCTCACGACGGCGAATACCTGATGCTTCAGGACTATCCCCAGTTCACCGAAGAACTGAACTTCCCTGCCGACGAAGCAGACTTTGAGATTCTTATGGATGCCATCAAGTCCGTCCGCAGTCTCCGTGCTGAAATGAACGTTCCTCCTTCCAGAAAGGCAGAAATGTTTGTCGAAACCGAAAGAGGCGATATCTTCGAAGCCGGTCGTCCTTACATGATGCGTTTGGCCTATGCTTCCGGCGTCGCCATTGCAGACAAGGCTCCCGAAGGTGCCGAGGACATGGCCTGCGCCATTACCGACAAAGCCAGAATGTATATGCCCATGGCAGAACTTATCGACTTTGAAAAGGAACTGGCCCGTATTGCCAAGGAAAAGGAAAAGGCTCAGAAAGAGCTTGACCGCATCGAAGGCAAGCTGAGCAACGAAGGTTTTGTCAGCAAAGCTCCCGAAGCTGTTGTGGCTGCAGAGCGCGAAAAAGCAGAAAAACTCAAGAGCCTGCTGAAAAACCTTGCCGACAGTGAAGCAAGACTGAAAAAGTAATGGAATATTTGCAAACTTTAAACTATATCCATGGGCGCCCCCGCAGTATTGCGGCGGCGCCCACGCTGGCGAGAATACGAGATCTGATGGCCAGACTGGGAAATCCTCAGAACAGCCTGAAATACGTTCACATCGCCGGTACCAACGGCAAAGGCAGCGTAGCAGCCATGACTGCGTCGGTTTTGTGTTCGGCTGGATATAAGGTCGGGATGTTCACATCACCTTATCTTGAAGATTTCAGAGAACGCATACAGGTAAACGGTCAGATGATACCCGAGGATGACTTGTGCGCCATCACAGAAAAGGTCAAGCTGGCGGAAGACGGGAGAATTGCAGAAAATCTTGATCCCGTTAACGAATTTGAACTGGTCACTGCTGTGGCTTTTGTATTCTTTGCGTCGGTTGGCTGTGATTTGGTGGTTCTGGAAACAGGACTTGGCGGGATGCACGACCCAACCAACGTGATTCTGCCGCCGGAAGTTGCGGTCATAACCCACATAGCCAAAGACCACACCGCTATACTGGGCAGCGACATTGAAACAATAGCAGGTCAGAAAGCCGGAATAATAAAAAGCGGCAGTGCCGTTGTGGTTGCTCCCAACGAGCCCGAAGTTATTGAAGTGATGGCAAAGGCGTGTGCTGAACAGGGAATCGAGCCTGCGCTTGT
Organism: Oscillospiraceae bacterium; assembly: GCA_045603325.1. GTDB lineage: Bacteria > Bacillota > Clostridia > Oscillospirales > Oscillospiraceae > SIG469. The sequence goes on from JAZULX010000028.1 coordinate 1,947, forward strand.
AAAAACTGAGGATTATTCCTGCTGTTCCATCTCATCTGAGGGGTGCAGCTTTACCGACAAAGACGGACTGACACTGTGTTGCAGCCTTTTGGGGCGGCATCAGCTCACCAATGCAATGACGGTATATGCTGCATTGACTGCTTTGAAGCAGCGTGGATTTGCAATCTCCGATATGGCGATGCAGCAGGGCTTTGCTTCTGCCAAATGGCCGGGTCGCCTGGAACTTATGAGCAGCAGCCCGGTTGTGCTGCTGGATGCTGCCCACAACCCGGACGGAGCAAGTGCTCTTGCGGATGCGCTGGACAGTTTGTTCCCCGGCAAAAAGATTGTTGCCGTTATTGGCATGATGGCAGACAAGGAATGGAAAACCTGTGTGGATATTCTGGCTCCCAAGTTCAGCACTCTGATAGCATCGTCCTCTGAGATGGATCGCTCTCTGGAACCTGAACTACTGGCGCAGTACGCATCTCAGTATTGCGGATGTATTCCATGCAAAGACCTGACAACCGCCATAAAACGCGGGTTTGACACTGTGTTAGGAGATGGTTTGCTGCTGGTTTGTGGTTCTGTCATTATGGCAGGTCAAGCTCGCTTAATACTAAAAAATCTGCTGAGTGACAGCGAATGACATATTTTTCCATATATATGACACTATAATAGGGTCGTCGTAAGATTTTCTTACGGCGGCCCTATTTTTATATTCTGGGGGAATACCAATGAAAATGACAAGCTATTTGCAGGGGCGGCAGCTGACTGTTGCCCTTAACGGAGAGATAGACCACCATGTGGCGAAAACGCTTATAAACGGTGTGGCAGACAAGATCGACACCTTTCTGCCCAAACACTGCATACTGGATTTTTCGGATGTTGCGTTTATGGACAGTTCAGGTATCGCGGTGGTCATAAACGCAAAACGTCATATGGAGCTGCTGGACGGAAGTCTGTCGCTCCGGAATGTGGCAGGTCAGCCCAAAAAGGTGCTGGATGCTGCAGGCATCGGCAGAATCGTCGAAATGGTTTAACGGAGGTTTACATAATGCAAGAAACAAATGCAATGAAACTGGAATTTGACAGCTTGTCTGTGAACGAATCCTTTGCCAGGGGAGCAGTGGCGTGCTTTGCTGCCCAGCTTGACCCAACTTTGGACGAGCTTGGCGACATCAAAACGGCTGTCAGTGAGGCGGTGACCAACTGCATTGTCCACGCTTATCCGGACAGCATAGGAAAAATTCAGATAAAGGCAAAGCTGGACAAGGGTGCCATTGAAATTTCCGTCCGCGACTGGGGACGGGGAATTGAGGATGTGGAAGCGGCCATGCGGCCAATGTATACCACCGGGGGCAGCGACAGAGCAGGTATGGGCTTTACCATTATGGAGAGTTTTATGACCAGTCTGTCTGTCAAAAGTGCGCCGGATAAGGGTACAACCGTCACTATGAAACGCCGCATATCCAAAAGGGTCAGCCGCCGATGAGCACAGCCGAGCTTCTGCAGATGGCGAAAAGTGGAGACAGAGAAGCCTCAGAGCGGATGATAGTCGAAAACTCAGGCCTTATCTGGTCTGTTGCCAAGCGGTATTTTGGCCGTGGTGTGGAGGCAGATGATCTGTATCAGCTGGGATGCATCGGATTTATCAAAGCAGTGGAGGGCTACGACCCTGAGTTCGGAACCCAGTTCTCAACCTACGCTGTGCCAAAGATTGCGGGAGAAATACGCCGATTTTTGCGGGATGACGGCATGATAAAGGTAAGCAGGGGAATTAAGGAACGGGCTATGACCATACGTCTTGCCAGAGACAGGCTTAGCCACAGAAACGGACGGGAACCGACTGTCACGGAATTGGCAGAAGAGACGGGATTTACGGTGGAAGATATCGCCGTATGCGAGACAGCCACGTCCGCTTATGAATCTATCAATCAGGAAAACGGTGACGATGGATTTGCGCTGGAAAGTGTTCTCAGCTCCGGAAGCATTGAAGAATCGCTGGTGGAGACAATTGCATTGAACGAGGCCATAGACCAACTGGCCGACAGGGAACAGCAGGTAATAAAACTCAGATATTTCAGAGGCTTTACGCAGGACAAAACGGCAAAAATTCTGGGGGTCAGTCAGGTTCAGGTATCCCGCATAGAACGCAAAGCGCTGGAGAATCTGAGGAAGTATGTTTAGATGCGTTATGCGAATCCCCGATTTGTCATCCTGAGCGCCGCGAAGGATCTTATTCTTTGGTATCTGCCATAGTTTCAGGTATGCCTTTACTGTCCACACGCAGAACCACCATTTGCCTGCCGTTGATACACTCCACCGAACACAGGCAGAACAGCCCGGTCATGGGAAACTTCCCACCTTTCCACGGAGTGGCAATGGTTTTTCCGGTTTCTGTCGGGCAAAAAAAGTATTCAAAGCTCAGATCCACAGCATTTTTTGCCACATCGTCAGAGAAAAGGCATCGTGGGTCACGACATTTCTGCCATGAACTGCGCTGTTGAAAAACCCCTATGTCCCCGTGAGTGATTTTGCTGATATCAAACGTGCCGATGGAACTGATGTTGTATGTTTTCCTTGCCTGCATTACATTTCCTTCCGGTATCAGCACACCGACAAGGAGACGCTCATTTCCGCTGACAGCCCATGCCCGGTGGATACCGTCCAGCAATTTGCATTCAGCCTGCAAATAAAGTCGCAACCCGTCTCTTTTAACGCTGATAAAACCGATTTCGTCATCGCCGCTGAAAAGCGGATAAGTGAACTGCATATCGTCACCGCCTTTTGCATAAAAAATCCCCGGCCATAGATTACTATGACCGGGGATTTGATATTATAACTTATTGAACAGTGTAGCTGCCTTTAATAAGCAGTTCGGCTTCGCCGTCGGCAGAGACAGAGGCTTCACCGGTGCTGAGATACAGATGGTTTGCTTCAAGGCGACCATTTTCCAAAGAGGAACCGGCAGTGGTATCTGACAAAGTGCCTATGCACAGCCCCTCACCGCTGACGAACAGCACTTCGCATCCGGACTCGAGAACAACTGCCTGACCGTCGGTCAGTTCAACGGTTTTGTATTCGCTGCGGTTACCGATATCGTCCAGAGCGTTGGTGACGGTTTCTGCATTCAAAGATGCTTTGAACTCTTCGAGAGTATTGTCAAAGCTTGCCGACAGTTCGGACTTTGCATCGCCAACCATGCCTTCAAATTTGGCTGTCAGAGCAGGGATGACGGTTTCGTTGATATAGCTCAAAGAAACCAGCGGGTCGGAAGAATCACCCGGTGCGGCACTTGCAAACAGGCCTGCGCCGATAACGATTATAAGAGCCACAAGGGCGAGCTTTAGAATAAGGTGTTTTTTAAACATTGGGGAAACTCCTTTGCAGTGTGTATTTACATAATACACTAAACCGGCCCATCATGCAAGCCAAAACTTACGGCAATTGGTGGATGCTGCGCTTATCAAGCCTCGCAGAGTTCGCTGCCTCGGCAGCGAAAGAAATCCAATATGAAATTTCCGGCAGCATGCATGTCGGAAATTTCTCTTTGCGGCCTTCAAACGTGCGAACAGCC
>JAZULX010000029.1:0-2308 GCA_045603325.1 Oscillospiraceae bacterium
TATAGGCGTTGCTGGGGTGGAAGGGCAGAGCTATCATAGGCTCAATTTTGGAAAGGTCCACTTTAAGCAGAACATCGTAATATGCGCCATTTTCCGGAGAAAGCTCTTTGAATGCTTCGGGTCTGCCGTGGATAGTGAGAGCGGTTTTGACGGTGTCGTCAGTCTGCCATACAGAGGAAAGGCAGGAGGTTTCAGTGGTCATAACGTCAATGCCGTTGCGGTAATCCATGCTCAGATTGGCAATGCCGGGGCCAACAAACTCCATAATGCGGTTCTTGACAATACCGTCGTTGAAAGTTTTGCCGATAATTGCAAGAGCTACGTCCTGAGGACCAACGCCGGGACGGGGAGCGCCGTCCATCCAGACGCACACAACCTCGGGGCGGCTTACATCGTAAGTTTTGCCAAGAAGTTGCTTTGCAAGCTCGGGACCACCTTCGCCGATGGATACGGTGCCGTAAGCACCGTAACGGGTATGGCTGTCGGAAGCGATTATCATCGCACCGGAAGCAGCATAGCGTTCACGCATATACTGATGGATAACAGCTTGATGAGCAGGTACAAATTCGCCGCCGTAACGCTTGCAGGCAGAAAGACCGAACAAGTGGTCATCTTCATTGATGGTACCGCCAACAGCGCAAAGGCTATTGTGGCAGTTGGTAAGAACATAGGGTATGGGGAAGCTGTCCAGTCCACCGGCTCTGGCAGTCTGAATGATGCCCACATAAGTAATATCGTGGGAAGCCATGGCATCGAACTTGATTTTCAGATAATCCTCACTGCCGGAGGTGTTGTGAGCGTCAAGAATTGACCATGAAATAGTCTTGTTTTTGCCGGCCACACTGTCCAGGCCGAGAGCAGTACCCTCATCGACAGATATAATATTACCTTTGTGGTAAAAAGCGCCGTTCATATCATATGTAATCATTTTGAGTCTCCCAAAACTGAAAATTTCTTGCCTTATATAATACCAATTATAAGCAGCTTTTTCAATCTATAAGTGTGTGGAAATTTCGCTTTTCGTGTTCAAGCAGCCAGATTTTCGGGCTGGTTTCATCGTTCCATTTGCCCATGTAACCACCAAGACTGCCGTCGGCAGCAATAACGCGGTGACATGGGATGATTATTGACACGGGGTTTTTTCTGTTAGCCTGACCAACGGCACGAAAAGCTTTGGGAGAGCCGACATTTTCGGCCAGCTGACGATAAGAAATAGTCTCGCCGTAGGGAATATCGCAAAGACCTTTCCAAACTCGTTTCTGAAACTCAGTACCGACAGGGTCTACCGGCAAATCAAAATCACGTCGGCTTCCGTCAAAATACTCCAAAAGCTGCCGTTTTGCCTCAAGCAGCAGGTCGCAGATTTTGCCATCTGCCGTTGTTTTAAAATCAACGCCTGTTACGAGTTTTCCGTCAGACGTAACAGTAACATCACCGGCAGGGGAAGAAAAACATAAAGAATACATAATACATCACCTTTGAATAGATAACTCCCTAATCCCTATATCCAAAATTCTAACCCCTATCTATAAAAAATACTGCGGCCAACAGGCCGCAGTATTTTTTATAGATTAAAACAGGTTCATCAGGTTGAAAGCAATGATCAGACCGGAGAACACGATGGAAACGGTGGAGCAGAGCTTGATAAGGATGTTGAGGGAAGGACCGGAGGTATCCTTGAAGGGGTCGCCAACGGTATCGCCAACAACAGCAGCCTTATGCTGTTCGGAGCCCTTGCCGCCATGGTTGCCTCTTTCGATATACTTCTTGGCATTGTCCCATGCGCCGCCGGCGTTGGACATGAATACAGCCATAGCAAAACCGGTAACGGAAACGCCGCCCAGCAGACCAACAACGCCTTCGCAGCCGAGGATCAGGCCGGTGACGATGGGTACGATAACAGCCAGCATAGCGGGGATAACCATTTCATGCAGAGCGCCCTTGGTGCAGAGGTCAACGCAGGCAGAGTAATCGGGGTCGGCTTCATAGGTCATGATGCCCTTGATTTCTCTGAACTGACGACGGACTTCAACAACGATGGACTGAGCAGCAGTCTGAACAGCGCTCATGGTGAAAGCGGAGAAGACGAAGGTCAGCATGGCGCCGATGAACAGACCCACCAGCATCAGGGGGTTGGTCAGGGACAGGTCCAGGTTCTCGACAGTGCCCTTCTGGACGATGTCAACATAGGAGACCAGCAGAGCCAGAGAGGTCAGAGAAGCGGAACCGATGGCGAAGCCCTTACCGGTAGCAGCGGTGGTGTTGCCCAGGGAGTCCAGAGCGTCGGTACGCTTACGGACTTCTTCGG
>JAZULX010000030.1:0-3644 GCA_045603325.1 Oscillospiraceae bacterium
GTGGCCCCGGTGGTCCCGGACCCGGACCCGGTGGACCTGAAGGCGGCGGACCCGGTGGCCCCGGCGGTGGTGAGCCTGACGCAATGATGGCAGCCATGATGAAGCGTGACAGAAGTTTTATCGAAAAACTGGATGCTGAGCTTGTAGCCAACGCCAACGCATCTGTTAAGGATGTCAGCAAGTGGCTTGCAGAGTTCGACGATATCAAGAACAATCTGGTGGAAGTCGAACAGTTTGGACGCAAGTCCATCAGCCTGCCCAGCGACAGTGTAAGATTGCTGTTCAACCTGAAAAACCACGACAACGCTATTGGCCCCGGCAGAAGCGGCAGCTTCATTATCCACACCATGCTCCAGCAGTTTGAAAAACTCGGCATCGAGCTGCTTTGCCAGCATAAGGCCGTAAGCCTTATTAAGGACGACAGCGGAAAATGCTGCGGCGTTATTGCCGAAGAACCCGGAGGAACTGTTAAAATCAACTGCAAGGCTGTTATTTGTCTCAGCGGCGGTTTTGCCCACAATGACGAAATGCTGAAAAAGTACACTCCCTGGTTCTTTACCGATGATCCCACAGCTGAACCTGTACATCGTTTTGCTGCTCCCACCTGTACCGGCGACGTTGTCGGCATAGGCGAAAGCATCGGCGCTTACATAGACCACGACAGCATGTATGTCAACCTGTTTGGGCCTGTTCACCATCCTTTCAGCTTCAGCCTGTTCAAGGCCTGCCTTGAGGGTGAGAATGTGGTTGTAAACCTCGACGGCAAGCGCTTCTTCAATGAAGGTAATTTCCAGGAAGGCGCCAAGCCCATCACCAGCCAGAGAGGCCGTATTTCCTACGGTATTTTCAACGAAGAAAACCTTATGACAGCTCTGCAGCGTCTTGAAAAAGGCAACGAAGGAACTTCCATCGCCCATTATCCTCAGGATATTGCCGACGAACTGGCAGACAACAACGTATCTCTTTATAAAGCCGATACTCTCGAAGAGTTGGCTGACAAGGCCGGCATCAACAAGGAAGCTTTCCTTGAGACTATCGCACGCTACAACGAATACTGCAAAACCGGTGTTGACGAAGAATTCGGTAAACGTGCATCCTGCCTGAAATCTCTTGAAAACGGTCCTTATTACGCTATCTTCGGCAAAATGGCTACCGACGGCGCTTTCGGCGGTATGCTTGTCAACCCCAAGGCTGAGGTATACAATGCCGACAAATCCGGCATAATTCCCGGCCTGTATGCAGCGGGTGACTGTGCTGCCGGTCTCGCCTGTGCCAACGACGGTCCCGGCGACGACCGTAAGAAAGCAGTAGGCGATATGAGCTGGGCTGTTGGCGGCGGCTTCATGGCTGCAACCAACGCTGCCGAATACGTAAAGAGCCTGTAATGAAATACGATAACATCAAAAGGGCGGTCTTTATTGACCGCCCTAATCGGTTTATTGCTCACTGTGAGGTTGACGGTGCGGTGGAAACCGTCCATGTCAAAAATACCGGGCGATGCAGGGAGCTGCTTGTTCCCGGTGCAGAGGTGTGGGTTCAGGAATCAGACAACCCAAACAGGAAAACCAGGTATGACCTGATTTCGGTTCAAAAGGGAGACCGTCTGGTGAATATGGACTCACTGGCACCCAACAAACTGTTTCGTGAATATGTGGAATCAGGCATGTTTCCTCAAAAGGTGACATCTATCCGAAGTGAATATTCTCACGGTGATTCCAGATTTGATTTTTTGCTGGATGATGATATACTTGTGGAAGTAAAAGGCGTTACCCTGGAGCGGGAGGACAGAGCATACTTCCCGGACGCACCCACGGAAAGAGGACGAAAGCATCTGCGTCACCTTGCGGAATATGCAAGGCAGGGAGGACAGGCATATGTCTGCTTTGTTGTCCAGATGGAAGGGATAAAAACCCTGTCTCCCAACGATGCCACCGACCCGGAATTCGGTGCAGCACTGCGTGAAGCCCAGGATGCAGGAGTTAACATTATCGGATTCAATTGCCGTGTGGTTCCGGGTATTGTAGAACCCTTGGACATTGTGGATATTATCCTTTAGCAAGGAGATTTTTATGATAAATACCAGTCTTTGTTATATCGAAAAAGACGGTCAGTACCTCATGCTGCACCGGGTCAAAAAAGAAAATGACATCAATAAGGATAAGTGGATAGGTATCGGAGGCAAATTTGAAGATCGCGAAAGCCCCGAAGATTGTGTGCGCAGAGAAGTTCTGGAAGAAACTGGTCTCATATTGCGAAATCTAAATTATCGTGGTATAATAACCTTTGTAACAGATAAATGGGAAACGGAGTATATGCACCTGTTCACTTCCGACGAGTTTGAAGGGCAGATAAAGACTTGTGACGAGGGCAACCTCGAGTGGATCGATAAGTCAAAACTGCTGCAGCTGGACATTTGGGAAGGGGATAAGGTCTTTCTCCGGCTTCTTGACACCGATGAACCGTTCTTCTCTCTGAAGCTGACGTATAAGGGCGAGGAAGACAGGCTGATATCGGCGATTCTGAATGAAAAAGAATTACTCAAATAGAATGGAGAAGGTCAATTGAGCGCGCAAAAATCTATGATTAACAATCTGACTGAGGGCAGCATCACAAGGCAGCTTCTCAAGTTTGCTATACCGCTTATTCTCGCAAATATCCTGCAGACGCTTTATAACACGGTGGACATGATAGTTGTGGGTCAGTTCGTTGGTGCGGACGGTCTTTCTGCTGTCAGCATCGGCGGTGAGTTTATTCACTTTTTCATGTTCCTGTGTGCCGGATTCTGCGGAGGCGGTCAGATTCTCATCTCCCAGCAGGTGGGCATGGGCGACAAGGTGGGCATCAAGCGCACCATCGGCACCATTTTCACCACAATTATGTTTATTGCTGTGGTATTCATGCTTGTTTGCTTTGCTATCGACGAAACCATGCTCAGATGGCTGAACACCCCCGAAGCTGCATTTGAACAGGCATTACAGTATGTGATGATCTCCGGCGGCGGACTGATATTCATATTCGGATATAACTGCGTAAGCTCCGTTCTTCGCGGTATGGGAGACTCCAAACGTCCTCTGATGTTCATCGCCATTGCTGCAACGGTAAACCTCATCCTCGATCTGGTTCTTGTGGCAGGATTCAATATGGGGGCAGCCGGTGCGGCTGTTGCCACCGTTGCGGGTCAGGCCGTGTCTGTCATCTGCTCCGTAACATACCTTTACCGTCACCGCGACGCCTTTGGCTTTGACTTCAAGCTCAAAAGCTTTATCCCCGATCCTGACAGGATCAAGGCTCTGATAAAGGTCGGTACTCCTTTGGCTGTTCAGCAGGTTGCCATCAGCACATCGCTGCTGTTTGTCCAGTCTTACATAAATGCTTTCGGCGTTACTGCTTCTGCCGTCACAGGCATCGGCCAGAAGATCCAGAACATCTCCGGTATCTTTATGAGCGGCATCAATCAGGCCGGCGGCGCAATGATAGGTCAGTGCCTCGGCGCCAAAAAGCCGGACAGAGCAAAGAAGGTCGTATATATCGGACTGTGCTTCAGTTTTGCATTTGCTGCCATAAACATTTCTCTGGCTTTGCTGATCCCAACACAGTTGTTTTCCATCTTCAGCACCGATGCAGAGGTGCTGGCAATGGCTCCC
>JAZULX010000031.1:0-3893 GCA_045603325.1 Oscillospiraceae bacterium
CTGCTTACGCAGTGCGCTTTTTATTGTTCTTATTTGACGAACATGTAGGGCAGGACGTAAAGAACAAAAGAAGAAAGACCAATAACGACGCCATTGATGATGGCGGGGATGGTATATTTCTTACGCCATTCGCCGCCCTGCTTTGCCTTGCTGGCGAAGCTGATGCCAAACAGACCGAAGATCAGGGAAAGCAGGCAGAAGTAGATGTAAGAAGATTTGCCGTTCTCGATCAGCTGAGGAATGGCATTGACGAGTGCGAGTACGCAAATTCCGAGGCCGAGCACGATCCAGAAATAGGTCATAACCATGCACAATGTTTCTTTAACACCAGATTTCTGTTGCTCAGCAAACTCTTTATTATACTTGTCAAAACTGGTATCCAAAAATGTTCCCCCCTATGTAGTTATCTCGTAAAGTAAATATATCACATTGGATTCCCATCGTCAACAATTTATTATGTGCAGGATGTAGAAAAACATCGTCATTCTTTGGGGAAAATTCCTTATTGACTTCCTTGCTGACTGAGTACAAAACGGCAAAAACTCTCTCCAAACAGGCGGATCGCGGCCTTGGCTTCCGTCAAAGTGTTGCCTGCAAAGCCTGTTTCAACTATCAGCGAACCATAGGTGGCGTGCTGATTGAACCGCTCCTGACGCAGATTCACAGGCCGCATGAGACCGGGGTGATCAGCGTTGGCAGCTGCCTGCAGAGCCAACGCCAGTTTCAGGTTTTCGCGCCAGTTTTCGTGTGGGAGGCCGCCCTCATCACTGCCCACCACCAGCATCACCTGAGACGCTGTTTCACCGTTGTTGTCATAGTAAGTGGCCACGGCTTCTCCCGATTCGCTTACGCCCGAATCCCGGTGAAGATCAATGACGATCTGTATGCCGGGATATTGCTCAAGGTTGCGTTCAATGACTTCCAGTGTTCTTGTGTAGGAACCCGTATATGCAGGATAGTCGTTGACCGTTGTGTCGTGGACAACACCGATGCCGGCGTCAGTCAGCACACGCTCCAGTTCGTCGCCAACGGCCACAATGTTGCAGCTTTGGTCGGTAGTTCTCCAGTTGTCGGTAGCATCATACTGATCAATGTACTCCTGAGTATACGCTTCGCAGGTATGGGTGTGGACAATCAGCACCAGCGGACCGGAAACGGAAAAATCAATTTCCAGCGGTTCGTTCAGCAAAGCAAGATTATCGGGAGTGTAGGACGTGCTGTTGGTGTATTCAATCCCATCGGCATCAGCCTGAGTGAAAACAATGGGCGCTGCAGGCTCGTCAGATGTTTCGGACGGCAGTTCTTCGACGGTTTCAAATAAAACTATGTCCGCTTCGGGTGCGGGAGATGCTACTTCTTCATCAACTGTTGGCTGCTGATCTTTCTCCGGGGCAGGAGCTGCTTTCTCAGACACTGCAGCAGGCGCAGGAGAGGATGCGGACGTGATGGCTTTTTCATAGGATACGCTGCCGACCTGAGCTTCAAGTGCGCCATTGACAAAACCTCCGTTGCTGCCAAGCCTGACAAGTGCCTGATCCAATGCGGCGCCAAGGCCCAGCGAACATAATAACCGTATTACGGCCACAAAGCAGAACAGAAGAGCAATCATCGCCGAAAGCTCACTGTTTTGCCGCCGGCGATATCTAAGCCGTCGCCTTCGCATGTATATCAACCCTTCCTCTGTACAGTAAGTGCAGTATATATCTATTCGGCAAACGTCCGGCATATGAACGCAAAGAGAACGGAATTATATATAGATAATGTGAAAAACGGCAAAAATACTTTTAAAATATTAATTATTTATTACGATATTTACAGGTTTTTACTTGACATAAAGCCTTGGGAGAATTAGAATAAAATCGGAATAATCCGGTGTCGCTCCATTCTGATCGATGCGGCGCCGTGTTTTCTTTAATATATATTGTAAAGGAGGTAATAGCCCGACATGTCACCCACATTAATAGCGATCCTTTCGGCTTTGGCCGGTTTAGTTATAGGTGCTTTGATTATGTTCCCCATTGCGGTCAACTATCGCAAGCGGGTTGCTGAAAAAGAGATATCCAGCGCAGAAGAAGAAGCAAAACGCATAATCAACGAATCCATCAAGAACGCCGAAAGCAAGCAGCGTGAGATGCTGCTGGAGGCAAAGGAAGAAATCCACAAGAATCGCTCTGAGGCCGAAAAAGAGCTTAAAGAGCGCAGGACAGATGTCCAGAAGCAGGAACGCCGCCTGCAGCAGAAAGAAGAAAATCTGGACAAGAAGACCGAAGCTATCGAGAAAAAAGAGGAATCCCTCAATAAGAAGCTTGCAAATGCCGACGCACTTAACCAGGAGGTCAAGGAGATCAAGGCCAGTCAGCTGAAAATGCTCGAAAAAATCTCCGGTTTCACTGTTGAAGAAGCCAAGGAATACATCATCAAGAATGTGGAAGCTGAAGTTCGTCACGAAACTGCCATGAAGATCATGGAAATCGAGACCCAGCTGAAAGAAGAATCCGATCAGCGTGCAAGAGAAATTATCGCCACCGCTATCCAGCGCTGTGCTGCCGACCACGCTGCCGAGACCACCGTTTCCGTTGTGCCCCTGCCCAACGACGAAATGAAGGGCCGCATCATTGGCCGTGAAGGCCGCAACATCCGCTCCATCGAAACCCTTACAGGCGTTGACCTTATTATCGACGATACTCCCGAAGCCATCACTCTTTCCGGTTTCGATCCCGTACGTCGCGAAATCGCCCGCCTGACCCTTGAAAAACTCATTGCCGACGGTCGTATCCATCCCACCCGCATTGAGGAAATGTACGAAAAATCCCGCCGTGAAGTGGAACACACCATCAAATCTGAAGGCGAAAGAGCTACCTTCGAGACCGGTATCCACGGTCTCCATGGCGAACTGGTCAAACTGCTGGGCCGCCAGAAATACCGCACCAGCTATGGCCAGAATGTGCTCAACCACTCCATCGAAGTTGCTCATATCGCAGGCCTTATGGCTGCCGAACTGGGCGAAGATGTTACTCTGGCAAAGCGTGCCGGCCTGTTGCACGACCTTGGAAAGGCTGTCGACCACGAAATGGAAGGCTCCCATGTTTCCATCGGTGTGGAACTGGCCAGAAAGTACAAGGAATCCCCCCAGGTTATTCACGCTATCGAAGCTCACCACGGCGATGTGGAAGCCAAGACTGTCATTGCCTGCCTCGTTCAGGCGGCAGACGCCATTTCCGCCGCACGTCCCGGTGCTCGCCGTGAAAATCTGGAAAACTACATCAAGCGTCTTGAAAAACTCGAAGAAATTACCGGCTCCTTCCCCGGTGTCGATAAGTCTTACGCCATTCAGGCAGGCCGTGAAGTCAGAATCATGGTCAAGCCCGAAGAAGTTTCCGAAGACAGCATGATTCTGCTGGCTCGTGATATTGCCAAGAAACTGGAAGACGAGCTGGAATACCCCGGTCAGATCAAGGTCAACATTATCCGCGAGACCAAGGCTGTGGATTACGCAAAATAATAACAAAAAGGCTGTTGCGAAAGCAACAGCTTTTGTGCGTTTGCACCCACGCTGTCATCCTGAGCGTTAGCGAAGGATCTTGGATTATCGGTTGCACGATAATATCCTGTAACCTTGCCATGCCGAAGGCACAATTCTTCATATCTGTTTCCATTCATTTTGAATGACCTCTCTTGCGAGTAGGCGTGTTTTGCTGTATTATATGTTTTGTCAAAATTTACCGACGGAGGTAAAAATCTTGAAGCCCATACGACGATTTATAAAATACTATGCGCCATATAAGACGCTGTTTTTCCTTGACCTGCTGTGCGCAGTTATTCTCTCTGCCGTTGACCTGGCGTTTCCCCAGCTGCTGAATATCCTCACCGGCGGAGTTTTTACCCAAGGACCG
>JAZULX010000032.1:0-5493 GCA_045603325.1 Oscillospiraceae bacterium
GCGCCGATGTAATGCCTTCCATCAGAAACAGGTTGATGTTGATCACAAACAAGGCATCCGGCTGGGTTTTGCGGCATTCTTCGATGATGAAACGCGTGGATGCCAGAGGCTGCTGGGCGGTGGAATAGGGATAAACGGCTATGCCGTATTCCTCCCAGGCAGTGGTGGGTTCCCAGTAGGCATAAGTTGCGCTGGGGCCGACTATAACGGCGTCGAGGCTTTCTTTCTTTTCGAGATAGAACCCGGAAAGACGCCAGAACATATGGTCATTGACCGCAAGGCTGCTTATGGCTCTGCCAACAAATGCCAGCACGGACAATGTCAGGACAACAAAGGCTGTTGCCCGTATGAAATTATGTTTTTTCTTCATATTATCGCCCTCCTAGAACACCTGATAGATGAAGGACGTTGCATCGTAGGCTTCGCCGTATGCGCCGTAAACGCAAACGTAAAGGATGCCTGCAATGAGTATCACCCACTGGATGGGGAACGGCAGCTTGTTCAGCTTTTCCCTCAGGTTGATGCCGAAAGCTGCAGGTATGGCGGAAAGCACCATGACGGCTATTCCGTACATGACTATGGGGAACTCCCGGTAGAAATGGTACTTGGTCAGCACATTGCGCATGGTGCTGAGTTCCTGGAACGGGCCGACAAAGCTCATTTTCAGCATTTCGACACCGTCCAGCCAGTTCAAGGGCAGCACAAGGTACAGACCCATGACCACCAGGATATATGTACGCACCACCTGGAAGATTTTCCAGTACCAGCCTTCGGGGTTGATGTGCAGCTTTTTGTATATGATCGGGAACACGTCGGTCAGCATGGTGGAAATGGCGATGATAAGACCGTGCCAGAAACCGTAGACCACGTATCCCCAGCTGTTGCCGTGCCACATACCAATAAGCACAAAGGTTATGAGCGACACCACCGATGTGCAGACTCTGTCGGAGGTTTTGCGGCTGAACTTTTTACGCAGCAGCCTGCCAAGAGCGTTGTAGGGCTTGGAGGTTGCCAGCGGGAAGAACACATAGTCCTTGAACCATTCGCCCAGAGTGATGTGCCAGCGGCGCCAGAACTCCGAAAGGGAGCGGGACAGGTAGGGCTGGCGGAAGTTTGACGGCAGGGTTATGCCCAGCACTTCGCAGATGCCGCGCATGATGTCTATGCCGCCGGAAAAGTCCGCAAAACCGCGGGCGCTGTAAAGCAGCATGGCAAATACTATGGCCGTGCCGGAGCAGTCCTGATAATCGCAGACTATTTCCCAAACAAAGGCAAAGGTCAGGTCAGCAATGACCAGTTTTTTAATGTAACCCCAAAGCACAAGCTCCAGACCGGATTTCATCCTGTCGAAATCAAAGTCGTGACCTTCGTAAAGCTGAGGTGCCAGCTGATCGAATCTGCTGATGGGACCCTGAATTATCTGGGGGAAGAAGGACACGAACAGAGCGAACTTTGCAAAGTTGCGCTCCGGCTGAACTTTGCCGTTATACACGTCCACAAGGTATCCCACAGTCTGGAAAGTGTAGAACGAAATACCCAGAGGCAGAAGCAGACCTGTGCCGGCTTCGTTGGCGAAAAATGCAGGAGGCTCAAATTCGCCGGTAAGCAGGTAGGTATATTTCAAAATGATGAGTATGCCGAAATTCAGGGCAATACACGCACCCACATGCCTGCGCTTTTTCGACTTGAACTCCGCACGGGCAGCCTTTTTTTCTTCCCTGTCTGTCAGCCGCTGGAGGGTTTCGTCCCGCAGCAGGTTCAGCTTGTTCTGGTCGAGAGCTGTAAAATAGGCAGAAACAGCCGTTATGCCGATATACAGGAAGTATCTCAGGTCCATGGAGGCATAGAAAACCACACTGGAGGCCAGAAGCACAACCCATCGCCATTTTTTGGGGAAGATGAAATACAATATGAAAACTGCAATTACAAAAAAGAAAAACGTAAAGGTTGAAATCAACATTGTTTATATCGCCTTTTGTTTTTATCCGTTAAACGGGTCTGTGGGGATGAAGTCCCGGAGCAAAACGGTGTCTTCTCCGGCTGCCAGAACCACCCTTGGCAGTTCACGGCTGAGGAACAGTGCCTTGCCCTCGGTGACGCCATAGGCTCCCGCCCGGTGGAAGGCCAGAATATCCCCTTCTTTGACGGCAGGCAGCTGAGCGTGCTGGACAAGTCTGTCGCTTATGGCGCACAGACTGCCGCAAATGGTGTACTGCTCGTCCTCACCACCGCCGGAAACCACCGACATGGGAGGCACGCGCATACCAAGTATCTGGCCGTCGTAATTTATCTGATGAGTGCCGCCGTCGATAATGACATAGCGGCCGGAATGGTTGTCCTTCACTTCCAGCACCTTGGTAAGGTAGGTGCCGCAGGAAGCTGCAAGGAACCGCCCAAGCTCAATGGTCAGCTCAAATCGTGAAGCCGCAGCCCGGACAGCGTCGGTGCACTGCTCCAGCATTGCAGCCTCGGCACTGTCGGCATCTGCGCCAAAATAGTCGGAGAAGAAACCCGGCCCGAACTCCAGCCGTTTCGCTTCAAAGCCAAAATCACGGCTGAGTCCGTCGGCAAACTCCGTCACATAGGCAAGCTCTTTCTCGATTTTTGCCGGCTTGTTCTTCTGGGTGCCGGAAAAATAATGCAGACCGTCCATGGAAACGCCGGGATAATCACCTCTGTGTTCCACGGCAAAACGCACTTCGCTTTCGTCCATGCCGAACTGGTCGCCTGCGGTAAGCCGCAGCAGCACAGGCAAAGCCTGACCTCTGCGCAGACCTTCTGCGTTCAGCAGCTTCAGCTGACCCAGGCTTTCCGCCGTAAGGATGCCCACACCGTAGTCAACGGCATCGGAAATGCTCTTTTCGGTCTTGACCAGCCCGGAAAAAACTATCATTTTCGGGTCAATGCCGTTTCTTTTGCAAAGCTCAAGCTCGCCGGGAGAGCAAACCTCAAGAGCTTTTACTGTTTCGGGCAGACAATGCAGCAGAAAACCGCCTGCTTTGACGCAGAAACACAGTTTTGCGTCCTGCCCGATGGCAGTATCCACCAAAGAGCATCTTTCGGCAAAACTTTCCGCATCAAGAACATATGCAGGCGTTCCGAATTTATTGGCTATATCCAAAAGTCGGGCGTTATCCATTTTCTTTTCCTTCAAGATAAGATTTGGTAAGGGCAGTGCGGTCGATTTTGCCGTGAGAGTTCAACGGCAGGGACTCCTGCCAGATGTTTTCGTCGGGCAGCATGTAGTCCGGCAGAAGTTTGGCAAGAGTTTTGGCAAAAACCTTGCGTTCCGGCTCATCACCGGACAGAAAAGCCACCAGAGTCTGGCTTTCTTTGATATACACGGTGCAGGCTCGCTGAACACCGTCTATGCTGTGGAGCGCACGGTCTATTTCCGCCAGTTCCACACGCCGTCCGTGACGCTTTATCTGATGGTCCCGGCGTCCGGAATAGTACATAAGTCCGTCGTCTCCGTATCGCGCCATGTCACCGGTTTTGTATATCCGGCTGTTCCACAGCGTTGTCAGCGGATCGTTTACAAAAGCTTCCTCAGTCCTGTCGGGAAGTCCGCAGTAGCCCAGAGCCACAGCTGTACCGGCAACGCAAATTTCGCCGGCTTCACCGGGAGCGGTAATTTCGCTGCCATCGTCACCCAGCAGGAACACCCGTTCATTGGGGAAAGGTATGCCCATGGGGATCTCGCCGCCGGAATAGTCCTCCGGCAGGATGTGATATGTACAGTTGCAGGTTATCTCGGTGGGGCCGTAAAGGTTGACGAACTTTGCCTGAGGATAATAGCGTTTCCATGTCAGCAGATGGCTGGGCGGCATGACTTCGCCGCTGAAAAGTATCTTGTTGATGCATGGCGGTGTCTGGAATTCCAGAGCATCACGCTCGGAGAGCATGCAAAGAGCGGACACAGCCCAGATAAGGGTCGTGACCTTTTTTTCTGTCATCATTTCCAGCAGGTTCGGCAGGAAAACGAAGTAATATTTGGGTATCAGGAAGCATGAAGCACCGGTTTTGAGGCAGGAATAGATGTCCTTGACAGACACGTCGAAGTCAAAGGGAGACTGGCATGCCAGAACATCGGCGTCGGATATGCCGAAAAGGGGCACAAAAACGTCGATAAAATCTATAACCGACCGGTGGCTCACCAATACGCCTTTTGGCGTGCCGGTGGAACCGGAGGTAAAGCTGCAGTAAGCCGGGTCGAGGTCGATATGACGGCGGCGAATGGCTGCCAGCACTGCTTCGTCGGGTTCTGTTTCAATAAGCCGACTGATGTCCAGCGCGTTCATTTCCAGCGATGCGGCGGCTTTTTTGCCGCTGTCGTTAAACACCGCCACTGCAGGCTGAACAGGCTCAAGCATGGCTTTGTTTCTGGCGGCAGGCTGCTTGGGGTCCACAAAGCAGTAGAAACAGCCGGCATACAGGGCAGCCATGAACGCAGTAACCGCGTCCACGCTTTTTTCCATGCACACTGCCACGGCTTTGCCGGGAGGAGTTACCGCTGCAATGGCGGTACCGGCAGCCTTTGCCCGCTGCATCAGCTGACCGTAGGTCACGGCGCCGTTTACGTCCTCAAAAGCTGTCTTGTCCGGGAACTGACCGGCAGTCTGCTCCAGGTATTCAAGCAGGTTATACATATCAGTCCATCAGACGCTCAACGAGAGCAACCATGTTGTCCACGGAGTTGAGGTTTTCGGGACGCAGCTCACCGATGGTGACTTCGATGCCGAATTCTTCGTTCAGAGCGTTGATAATGGAAACGATGGCAAAAGAGTCCAGCAGACCGTCGGTAATGAGGTTTTCTTCGGTTTCGTAATCTATTTCAGGGTGAATGCCTTCAAGGATGTCAAGAATCTGTTCTTTCATTTTGTGTTCCTCCAATGTTTATAAATATGCAATGGCTCTGCCGATAGGCAAAGTATGCAATCATCCAACATGAAGAATACCACAAAATCGACAATATCACAAGGGGAAGCGATGGTAATTGACAATTAATAATTAATAATGTGCAGATAGACAACTGTGCCTGTTAATGATGTCAAAAAGTTTTTTTGGGGTTTTTGACATGCTTAAAGGACGATATCCGTAGATATCGTCCTTTAATATTCAAATTATCGCGAAGCGATTCCTCAATATGCCCCAGGCATACATCATTTTGCGATAGCAAAACATCATATTTCCGAAGGGAATGCACCATTTTCCCGCCAGGAAAAACATAATGGGAGTTGGTCGAATATGACCAACTCCCATTTACTGAGGCTTTTGTTATGCCTTTGCGGCGGTAACTTTCTTCAGAACGAAGAGGGTTGCGATCATCAGCACGATGCCGATGGGCAGGCAGATCCAGGCGTTCTGGATAAAGCCGGTGAAGATGTAGCACACGAAGCTGACTGCAGCCACGGTGAAGAAGTCGGAGGCCAAGCGGGCTTAGGAAGACAAACCAAATGATCAACTCCTTGGCTCACAGAACGACATGGCTAC
>JAZULX010000033.1:0-5149 GCA_045603325.1 Oscillospiraceae bacterium
CATGGCGCAGATTTCCCCAACATTGCGGAAATGCTCATCGTTTCCGAACACCATGTAATCATAGCCGATGGTGTTCATTATTTCGGCTGCTGCAAGACCGTTGCTGAATTCGGAAAGAATATGCCCCCGGAAAATGTCGCCGCAGTCCACCACCAGCACAGGTTCGCCCGAAAGGTGCAGCTGTTTTATGTATGCGGCGATATATGGATAATCGTGGATCCGCCCGTGAATGTCCGCTGTTTGAATTATTGAGATTCTTTTCATATTATTTTCCTCTGCAGAAATTGTGATTTGACTTATATATCAATTATCCATTAAAATCCATCGAATGGCAAGGGGTCTTTGAAAGAATACGCAAAATGAACCTGAAGAGTTATTGACATATGTCATAAACTTGCTATAATGTAGACATATAGCAGGAAAGGAGCGGGAATAATGCCAAGACCGAGAAAATGCAAAGGGGTGTGCCATTTCCCGCAGAACCTTTCCTTTGCACCGACAGATGCCGAGGAAGCGGGAGAACCGGTCATCCTGAGTATTGACGAATACGAAGCAATTCGCCTTATCGACAAGGAAGGCCTGTCCCAGGAAGCCTGCGGTGAACGCATGAAAATTGCCCGGACAACGGTGCAGCAGATATATGCTTCTGCCAGAAGAAAACTGGCGGAGGTCATTGTGGAAGGCTTGCCCCTGCGCATTGAAGGCGGAGATTTTCAGCTTTGCGACGGTGACCACGCAGCCTGCAAAATGGGTGAGTGCTTCAAACAGCGATATCATACGGAATATGAAAAACCGAAAGGAGACAATATAATGAGAATTGCGGTAACTTACGAAAACGGTCAGATTTTCCAGCACTTTGGACACACTGCTGAGTTCAAGGTTTATGACATTCAGGACGGAAAGGTTGCTTCATCCGAAGTGGTAAGCACCAACGGTATCGGCCACGGTGCTCTGGCAGGCGTTCTGAATGCTCTTAACGCAGATATCCTCATCTGCGGCGGTATTGGCGGAGGTGCACAGATGGCGCTGGCATCAGCCGGTGTAAAGCTTTACGGCGGTGTTTCCGGCGATGCAGACAAGGCTGTTGAGGCTTATTTGGCAGGCGAACTGGACTACGATCCCAACGTAAAGTGCGACCATCACGGCGAAGGTCACAGCCACGAAGGCGGCTGCGGAAGCCATGGCTGCGGCGGCCATCACTGATATATTATAATGCAGGGAGCTGTAAACACTATTGTTTACGGCTCCTTTTTTTGATGAACTATTCCGTAATTTGAACCAAGGATTCCGATTGCGCATTGATCGCGAAAAAAACTTGAAGAATCAATTGGTTTGCGATAATATATTTTGATGTGTGGTGGAATTCGCTTATGCGCCGCTTTTTCACCACACAACAACCCCAGTTTACAGTTTGGAGGATAAACCAGTGAAAAAAAGGATATCTCTGCTGTTGGCTCTTGTCATGCTGATAAGCATGTGCGCCTGCAGCAAAACCGAAACAAGTGACGCTGTTGAATCGGCAGCTGTTGAAGAAAGCGCCGCTGTTGAAAACGTCAGCGAGGAGGTTCCCGAGGAAACTCCCGAAGCCGAAGTCGAAGAAAGCGAGCCTGTTGAAGAACCTGAACCCGAGGAAGTGGTCGAAGCTCCCGTGGCCGACGCTGAGAACAAGGCTCTGATCGAAGATACTCTGAACCTTGCCAACAATGAGGAACAGACCTGGACTTACAACGAAAAGTATGACGCATGGGTGCTGTCCGTTGTTTCTGCGGTCGTGTATCCTGAAATTCCGGAAAAACAGGGAGTTTCCGTATGTGTTCCCGGAGCATATGTCATCGGTATCGACACCGATGGTGACAAAACTGCCGATGCTATGGCAGCCGATGCTGCCGAAGGCGTCAAGGGCGGTCTCGTCATCGACTACGAAGCCGAGATCACCAACGTCAACGGCCAGACCTATACCGCATCAACCGCTCCCGTTGTTATCAACACCGGTGCTGCCGGCTACGGCTCTCAGAAGAGTTACGCCGCATCCGGTGCCCGTGCCGCATACGGATACATCAACGTTTCCTGCGGCAACCGCGGCAAACAGGACTCCGTTACCGATGCCAACGGCGTGACCACATATACCGGCGATGCTCCTTCCTGCCTTGTTGACCAGAAGGCTGCCGTTCGCTATGTTAAATACAACATTCTCCTTGGCAACCTGCCCGGAAGCGTGGACCATTTTGTTTCCACCGGCGGTTCCGGCGGTGCTGCTCACGCCTCAATGTTTGCGGCTACCGGCAACAACCCCGATTTTTATGACTATCTGGCAGAAGCCGGCGCAGTAGGCGTTTATAAAACCGAAGACGGCGGATATTCCACCACCATCACCATCGACGGCACAGATTACAAGCTGTCTGACGGTGCATGGGGAAGCATAGCTTATTCCACCATCAGCTCCCTCTATGAGGCAGATATGGCTCTTGGCTTTGAATACTACCTGAATGCCGACTACTCCTTCAAAACCAATTTCCAGAAGCAGCTGGCTCAGTATTTGTCTGAGAGCTACATGGAGTATATCAACTCTCAGGATCTTTCCGTTGATGAGGCTGCAGCAGGCTTTGACCTGGACGGTGACGGCCAGCTGAATTCCGTTATCGATCTGACCATCGAATGCGATATTGACGCTTATCCTGAAACCAACGGTTATTACGGCACTTATCTGGACCTGTATCTGGCTGAGTTTACCGAGAACCTTCAGTGGTACATTGACAACCTCGATTATGCAGAAGGCTGGACCTGGTTCGACGAAAACGGCGCTGCAGTCAGCGATCTTGCCGGTTTTGACAAAGCCACCGCATTCATCGAAGGCCGTTATGCCAAGGCCACGAGCGGCATGGGTGGTCCCGGCGGTGGCCCCGGTGGCCCCGGTGGCCCCGGTGGCCCTGTGGGAACTCCCGGTGCAGGCACCAGCCAGTCTGCCAGCGGTGCAGGTACCGATTCCCGCAACTACAGCAGCTATGAAGAAATGGTCGCCGAGTATAAGGCTGATATAGAAGAAGTTTATGCCGGCGACAGATTTGGTAAAAATACTGTTGAACTGTATAATCCCGTGCAGTACATCGGTGCCGACGGTACCGATAACCCCGTCTGGACCAAGATCATTATGGGCGGTTCTGAGGGTGACATTTCCATGTTCAACTCCCTGAATCTCCGCATCGCATGGCTCAACGCCGGTACAGATGCCGAACTGCAGTGGCAGTGGAACGGCGGCCATGTTCCTTCCGAGATTTTTGGCGATTCCTTCTCCCTGTATCTTGACCAGATGTATGGCAAGTACGTTGAAGGCGCAAATGCGATCGAAAAACCTGCTGCGGCTGCACAGGTCAACGGCGATGCCGAAGAAATGACCGGCACAGATATCAGCGATTGGGTCAGCTATGACGGAGAAACCGTTTCCTTCGCTCTGGCCGATATTGCTGCTTACCGCACCAAGAGTGCAGCCAAGGCAATGCCTGCATTTGACGTTATTGACTATGGCCAGGAAGACTATGTCTTCGGCAGCAGCGAAAAGAATGCCCGCCACTGGAACAAATATCTGCTGGAAATTTTTGAAGAACACAGCGACACTCTGGCACCCCTGTTCCATGGAACAGCTAACTGACAGTAAACTGAATATTCCCGGATCCCTGTATCAAAGCAACTCTTTGATACAGGGATCTGCTTATTGCCGGCATATCAGCCGCACCACTGACCGCGTATTGAAAAGAGAACCTCTCCATGGTAAAATCAGAACATCCGGATTACAGAAAGGACGATGCAAATGGGCTTTGAAAAGTATATACTCCGTCAGCTTGAGGCTTATCCTGCCATGACGGCCCAGGATATCGTCAAGCTGTGCTATCAGGGGGCTTACGGCCCGGGTCATCTGCTGGCAGACGTTGAAAAGGCGAAGGCATATTTCGACAGCGAATTTGCCGACGTTGCTCCCTCGGATATTCCGCTGGCGGAAAACATCTCGGATTGCTATTGCAGGATCAACCTTGGCGCATGGAAGAACACATCCATGCCGGCTCAATGGTTGTTTTCTATGTTTTTGCTGTCGGCAGACGGTGCCGCAAAGGACGAAAAACTGCTTATGAACTATCTTGAAGCTGCGAAAGAATTCATTGCAGATGATAAATATTTGGAAACGTACAAAGCCTCCGGTATGCCTGCGGTGCATCACAGCGAAAAGTACAGACAGGCTTACCGCCCGGCATACAGGGTGGTTTCCCGAAGTTTGGCAAAGCTGCTGCCGGTGATGGAGCGGATTACAGAAAAAGAACCTTTCGTCATCGCGATAGATGGCAGAGCCGGCTCCGGAAAAACCACCATTGCTGAACAGTTGAAAAAAGTACTGGGAGCAGAAGTGATTCGCATGGACGACTTTTTCCTGCCCGGTGAGCTGCGAACTGCGGAACGATTGACGGAACCGGGAGGCAACATCCATTATGAGCGATTTGCTGACGAGGTACTGCCTGCACTTTTGAAAAAAGACAGCTTTTTATACAGAAAATTTGACTGCCATACCATGGATTACGCAGGAAATGCTGAGGTCAGTCAGTCCCGTATCCGCATAGTTGAGGGGTCTTACAGCTGCCATCCCGTGTTTGGCAACTATGCAGACCTGAAAGTGTTTGCTGATGTGGATGCCGCAACCCAGATGGAACGTATCATTCACCGAAACGGCAGTGAAATGGCAGAACTGTTCAAAATCCGCTGGATACCCATGGAAGAAGAATACTTTGCCCGATTTGATATAAAGGAAAAGGCTGATATTATATTTTAAACTGCTGCCGGATTTTTTCGGCGGCAGTTACTTTTTTGATTGCTAAGTTCAGATAACGACAATGGCAAGTTTTTACATAGTGTTGTATAATCAAGAGTAACAACCATGTCCGCAAGGACAAAAATGAGAGGAGAACAAAATGAAAAGATTAATGGTTTTATTGTTGGCAATGACCATGGTGCTCAGCCTGTTTGGCTGCGCCGCAAAGGAAGAACCCGCAGAAGAACCCGCTCCCGTTGAAGAAGCTGTGGAAGCACCCGCAGAAGCACCCGTAGAAGAACCTGCTCCCGCTGAAGAAGAACCGGAAGGTCCCACCGTGGATGAAGTATATTCCAT
>JAZULX010000034.1:0-1716 GCA_045603325.1 Oscillospiraceae bacterium
ACCCAGAATACGGAAAACATTTCTGACGGTCGTACTTTCATTACCTATGGGCTACTTACACATTTCGGTGGAATTGCTCATGGTGATACCCCCCTTTTGAGGTAATAGGTAATAGTGAATAGTGAAAAAGTGAATCTTGCGGGCGGATGATATCCGCCCCTACGGGCTTATTTGAAGTAATAAGTAATAGTGAATAGTGAAGAAGTGCGGTGCGTATAGGCGGTCACGGCACAACCTGACCCTACGGGTGTAAAAAAACCGGGAAATGGCCGTTACATTTATCCCTCGAGTTTTTTCTGCAATTCTTCCAGATTCTCCCGGGTGATCAGGGCCGTATCCTCTATACCTTTCAACTTTATTTCCCAGGTCCAGCGGCCGTAGGGGTAAATCTTTGCTATCTCCGACAGCTTTACCACATACGCACGATGGGTTTTCATATAGCCTTTACCCTCAAAATACGGCCACAGATCGGAAATGGTTTTAGAAGTTATGTAAACTTCATCTTTGGTGATGAGCCTTGTTGTGCGCTCTTCCCGGGTGACCAGAATAACATCCTCCACGGTGACAAAGGATATGGCGTCTTTATTCCTGATAACAATGGTGCGCATATCCGGTGCGGGTTCGGCAGTTTTTGTCTTTTGCAGTCGGCGCAAGGTCTGGCGCACCCGGTCTGTGCGGAAAGGTTTTATGAGATAATCGAAAGCATAGACCTCAAAGGCTTCGGGCATGTATTCGCTGTGAGCAGTGACGAAGATGACTTTTGCTTCCGGCAGCAGCTGACTCAGTTCTCTGGCAGCTTCGGTGCCTGTAAGCTCCGGCATTTCAACGTCCAGGAATACTATGTCCGGTTTCAGTTCAACGCACTGTTTGACAGCGTCGGCTCCGTTTACCGCTTCGCCAATGATGGCAAATCCGTCCATGCTTTCGATTATCCGCCGCAGCATAAGCCGCATACCGGCATCATCGTCAGCTAAAAAAACTTTCAGTTCCATGTATTTTTCCTTTTCACTGTGGGTCTGTCCAGTAGGGGCGAGCTGTGCTCGCCCGTGGGCGACGAAACGTCGCCCCTACGGTACAACAGGAGGGTGCGGTGGGTAACAGGCGGAACGACGGGGACGTCGTTCCCTACGGTGTGATATGTTACGTTGTGCGTCATCTTCGTTTTGACACGGGTTTGGAAATTATCTCCGACATTACGATGGCGTCTTTTAGGGACATATTTCCGCTGAGCATGGTGGTGCGCACATGAGACGCGGTTTTGGCAGGCTTAACCTCCGGCAGGATCGTATCCTGCTTCGATGAGGGTTCCGTTTTTTCTGTCTGTATCGGTGCCACGTTGGGAGCCACCGTCTTTTTTGCGTCCGGGATGCGTTCCGGCGCCATATCGTTGAGCTTTTTCTCTATCTGGCGGCTTCGCTTTTGCTCAGCTTCAAATTTCAGCCTGAGTATGTCGGCTGCCATTTTACTTGCCCTCCTCGGCAGAGGCTATGGAGTTGCGCATCTGAGTATCGGAGATGACGTTCTGCATATTGTAATAATCCATTACGCCCAGTTTGCCTTCCCGCAGGGCAGCTGCCATGGCTCTGGGTACTTCCGCTTCGGCTTCCACGACCTTGGCACGCATCTCCTGTACCTGTGCCACCATTTCCTGTTCCATGGCAACTGCCATGGCTCTGCGTTCCTCTGCCTTTGCCTGGGCAATACGCTTGTCGGCTT
>JAZULX010000035.1:0-5761 GCA_045603325.1 Oscillospiraceae bacterium
CGACTTCGGCGGCCCCAATGGTGCCGGCGGTTACAACTTCCAGCCCGACTGCGAAGATCCCGGCCCCCTGCACTCCAACTGGTCCTGCACTCAGGTTGTGCAGAACACTGTACCCTGGCCCGAGCCCTACAAGACTCTGGACAACGACAACTCTTTCACCAAGAGCTGGTAAGTATAACAAAAGAACGACAGGCAAAACCTGTCGTTCTTTTGTTATAGCAGCTTGTCAAAGAACTCAAGAACGTCATTGCGAGCCATCAAAGATGGCGTGGCAATCCGTTAATTTCGGTCGGTTCAAAGCGTTGAATATGCGGATTCCCACGAGCAGCAAGCTGCTCTCGGAATGACAGGGGGCTTTTTTGTTATAGGGGTTAGGGTTTAGGATTTAGGGATTAGGGCTGTACGCCTTTTTCTGACCCCTGACGGCTAAAAATGTGGCGAAGCTACAGTTTAGCCGATGAACATCTGGCACCAGTAGTTGCCGGAAGATACATAGCCCAGACCCATCTGGGTGAAAGAGCCGTTGAGAATATTTGCCCGGTGACCTTCGGAATTCATCCAGCCTTCAACCACTGCGGCAGGGCTGGAATAACCCATGGCGATGTTTTCGCCGGCAGTGCGGTATGTAACGCCAAAGCTCTGCATCATCTCAAAGGGAGTTCCGTAAGTGGGGCTGTTGTGGGAAAAATAATTGTTGTTTTTCATGTCCTGAGCCTTTGCCTGGGCAACGTTGGACAGCTCATCGCTCAGGGTCAGGGCGCCAAGTCCGTTCTGGGCGCGGTACTGGTTGACAAGGCTGAGTACCTGGTTGGCATAGCTGCTGTCCACAGGATAGGACTGTTCAGTGTCGGGCAGCTCGGTCTCGGGCTTCTGAGTTTCGGGAGGCTGAGCCTCAGGCTTTTCAACCTCAGGAACGTCAACTTCGGGAGTTTCGACTTCGGGTTCCTCGATTTCGGGAATGCTGATCTCAGGCAGTCCGGGCAGGCAGTCATCCCAACAGAAATTGAAACATTTGGGGCACAGCTGCTCAAGTTTTGCAGCGATTGTATAATAGCTTTCCTCAGGGGCATGGTCGTTGTTCTGCCAGCCCGCAGCTGATGCACTTGTCAGGGTGGACACGATGCCCACAACGGTTATCAGATTAATTATTTTCTTTTTCATGGATTTGTTACCTCCTTGTCTTTATTGTAACTATTTTGTAACCTTTCTACAAGGAGTAAATATTGGTAAACTAAGAACTAAAAACTAATAGTGAAGAACCGCCGTACCGGTCTTGCCAAAAAAACGTATCGGCTGAACGCCGATACGTTAATTATTAGTTATTAGTTAAAATAGCTGCAGCCGCAGCACCCACAAGGTTCATGTCACTGCCGGTAACAAACAGGCAGTTTCTGCCCAACTGGGCCTAGATATAGCTTTTTATGTACCGCTCCACTTTGGGGCGAAGCAGGCATGATTTCAGGAAAGTTGACCCTTCGGCGGAAATTACCGCAGGGGTGTCCGCTCCCAGGTCTGCCTGCAGCAATATGCCTGCCAGATTGGCGGTGACCAGCCGTGCAGCCCGCTCCATGGCAAAGTCCACGATATGATACAGCGCTTCTCTGTCCTGCTTAGTGCTGCAAAGTAACGCGAGTTTTCCCGTTCCCGAGGGTGCCCGGGCAAAATCGTCCACCTCAACGCCGGTAAAGCCGCCGCAGGTTTCCAGGGCAGCAAGGGTTTCCGGGCTGAGCAGTCCATCTTTACCTGCCTGCAGCGCCGTAAAGTAAATTATGCCGCTGTGGTAGGCTCCGGACACGGCTTTTTCGTAAAGGTGGTCGCCGGGGATGGCTGTTGTTTCGTCAAACTGTCTTTCAAACTGCCCCACAAGGAACTTGTCGAATCCGGCAGATTCGGTGTTGATTATCATTTTCCCCACGGTACCGGGCAGTTTTTTGATGTTTTCGCCCTTTTCGGTATAGCAGGTGTTGGTGCCGGTGCCGAGGATAAAGCCTATATCGGCGGCCATACCGATATCACTGCCAAGCTGGGCAGCCACGGTATCGTTGAGCACCACGAAAGTCTTGCCCGGGAACCGCTCTTTCAGCGGTGCGCACAGCAGCATACACTCGCTGTCGTCTATCTCAACTTCCTTGTTGAACCGGATCACCCGGGCATCCTTGTCCGGCAGGATCTCCGCCGGGTAGGAAAAGCAAAATCCCACGCTGTCGGCCTTGTCTGCCATGGGCTCGGTCCGGGAAATGATATCGTCGTAAAATGCCCGGCAGCTGATACGTCCCTGGGTTCCGGGCATGGGCGACGTGGAAAAATCGCTGATTTCGGCACCGGTTTCGGTGAAGCTCACCAGTGCGGTGCGCATATTGGTGCCGCCTGCGTCGATAGCGATGGCTGTTTTGCCTGCCAGCTTGCCGTGACCGGGAGAAATATATGTGGGGATCATCATCAGGGAAGACTTTTTCCCTTCCAGTCCTGCCTGAAGCTCACTGCAAAACGCCATGGCACAGCTGTGAAGGTCTATGCTCTCCGGATCCATGGAGTATTTTTTCAGAAAGCTCAGAACTTGAGTTTTGGGCTCCATATTTGAAACACCTTTCAAAATAATAACGCTGCCATTTCGAACACCGGGCAGTAAGGCTGACCGATGGAGAAACCCCCTTCTTGCGATGGGGATCCCTCGTGAGTTTGCGCAGTCAACGTTGTGAGCTGCGCAAATCTCCCTCGGGATGACAGCTGTTTTGCAGTTTCTTAGCCGAATGCCACTGCGGTTTCCAGGGCAATTTCCATCATCTGGGTGAAGGTGTGCTGACGTTCTTCGGCAGTGGTTTCTTCGCCGGTGAGCAGATGGTTGGACACGGTCAGGACAGTGAGGGCTCTCTTTTTTGCTTTGGCAGCGTTCATATAAAGAGCGGCAGCTTCCATTTCAACAGCCAAAACTCCCATTTCGGTCCACTTGTCGTTGTCCTCTGCAGGGCCGTAGAAAACGTCGCTGGAAACAACGTTGCCCACATGGTAAGTCACGTTCTTTTCTTCGGCAGCCTTAACGGCAGCAGTCAGCAGTTCCCAGCTGCAAATGGGTGCAAAGGTGCCCGGCAGCTTATACTGTTGAGCAAAGTTGGAATCTGTGCAGGCGCCCATGGCGAGAACCACGTCGCGAACCTTGACCTTTTCCTGCATACCGCCGGTGGTGCCCACGCGGATGATATTGTCCACATCATAGAAGTTGAACAGCTCATAGCTGTAAATGCCCATGGAAGGCATACCCATGCCGCTGGCCATAACAGAAACCTTCACACCTTTGTAATAGCCGGTGTAGCCCTGAATGCCGCGGATATTGTTTACCAAAACAGCGTCTTCAAGGAAAGTTTCTGCAATGAATTTTGCACGAAGAGGATCGCCGGGCATAAGCACGGTCTTACCGAAATCTCCGGGTTTTGCACTGTTGTGAGAAGTCATGTCTTATTCTCCTTTGTTCTCGATAGCGGTGATTTTGTCCACACGGCGCTGATGGCGGCCGCCTTCAAACTCGGTATCAAGGAATGTTTCCACAATGCGCAGGGCAAGGTTTTTGCCCACAACGCCTGCGCCTATAGCCAGCATGTTGGAATCGTTGTGGCGGCGGGTCATTTCTGCGGAAAATGCGTCGGAGCAAAGTGCGCAGCGGATGCCTTTGACCTTGTTGGCGGTGATGGAAACACCGATACCGGTGGTGCAGACAACGATGCCTTTTTCGCACTTGCCGGAAGCTACGGCTCTGGCGGCAGCTTCAGCAAAGTCGGGATAATCGCAGCTTTCGGTGTTGTAGCAGCCGAAATCCTCAACTTCCAGACCTTTGGAAGTCAGCAGTTCCTTAATTTCTTCTTTCAGGGCGTATCCGCCGTGATCGCTGGCTATGGAAATCATAATAAGCTCTCCTTCTATTCTGATATTGCTAATAACTAATAACGGATGAGTCGGCTTTGCCGACAAATTTAAATGAATTGGCCTTTGGCCAATTTCAGCAGTTCTTAGTTCTTCACTATTAGTTATTAGTTTATTCTATAATCGGCAGTTTCTTCTGAGGCGGTATCAGCTTCATGCTTGTCAGCCCGGGCAGCAGCAGCCGCAGCACAACGCACATGACAATGACCTCGATGGGCAGCATGGCAAGGTTTTTTACCACCGAAGTGGCAAAATAGTAGTAATATCCCTTGCCGTAAAGAATGGCGCTCCATACGCAGCCAAGACCGACATTGATGAAAAGGTTCACAGTCAGTCTTGCCAGCAGCACCCGGAGAATGCTCAGTTTCCGGCGGTACAGATACAGGCCGTAGACCACGAATGTCAGCACGCAGGTAAGGGTATATCCCGGGAAAAATCCCCATTCAGGATGCATCATAAAGGAAATGAGGTCCGCCGCAATGCCGCACAGGATACCCACCAGCGGGCCGCAGATTATGCTGCAGATAATGTCTGCAATAAAGGTAAAATGTATCTGCAAACTCTGGGAAATGGGTATGTAGAACATGGACAGAACGGTGTGCAGCGCCACAAAAAGCGCAGCAATGCACAGGGTGCGGATGCTTTTGAACTCTTTGGCTGCACTGCGCCAGAATTCACTGCTTTTGAGGGTCAGAAATTTCAGTTCGGACATAGAAAAACCTCCATGGGCAGTTGCCACATGGCGGCACAATCAAAATCTGGCGTCATGCGGCAGCGGGATGCGGACTGCGCACGGCGATTTACTTCGTCCGGAGGACAACTCCCCGTCCCTCCGGCACTGGATATCCTGATGGATAAGACCCGCGCAGACCTACTCTGCCAGTTATTTAGTTATATATCCATTATATCCACATTATTTGTAATTACAAGTTATATTTGCTTGTATTCGGCAAATTTTTGCAGTATATTTATCTACATTAAAGGTTGCAGATGTAAGGAAAAAGGAGAACTGCCATGAACTATACTTTTTTTGAAGAACTTCAGTCCAACGCTTTTCCCGCTTTGCAGACCGTTATGTACGACGGCTGGAGCGTGCGTTTCGGCGGCGGTTTTACCCTGCGTGTAAACTGTGCCAACCCCATGTATGAGAGCACTTTGCCCGCCAAAGAGAAGATCGACTATGTGGAAAGCCTTTATGAGGCCGCAAATATGCCGCCCATGATTAAAGTTCACGACGGTATGGCCGATCGGGACACTGTCAACGCCGAACTGGACGTGCGCGGTTACGCCGAAATGCGCCGGGGCAACATTTTTATCTGCGATCTTGAGAAGAATCCGCCCGAAACCTCCGGCATTGCGGTGGTCAGTGAGGTCATGACCGACGAATGGCTGACGGATTTCCTGGATATGAACGGCACCACCGACCCCGTTCAGCGTGAAGCAGCCTTCAAAATGCTCAAAAACATCGCCATGCCCATTCAGGCAGCGTCCATTGTGGAAAACGGACGCATCATCGCCTGCGGTCTGGGCGTTTACGAGCGCGGTTATGTGGGCCTGTATGATATTTTTGTAGACAGTTCCTGCCGCCGTCGTGGTCTAGGTGCGGAAATCTGTTCCGCCATCATGGCCAAAGGCAGGGAGCTTGGCGCCCATCACGCATATCTGCAGGTTCTGGCAGACAATTTCGGCGCCAGAAAGCTGTATTACGGCCTGGGCTACGAAGAAAGCTATGAATACTGGTTCAGAGTGAAGAAATAAGATTTAAAAAGCCTCCCTTTGGGAAGCTGCGGAAAGGGATTTCCGCAGCTTCAACGAAATTTTCCCTGACGAAGTCGGATCGTAGCCA
>JAZULX010000036.1:0-11208 GCA_045603325.1 Oscillospiraceae bacterium
TCCGACTTCATTGGCAAAGACGGCGGTCATTATGTGGATATGATATGCTGGGTTGAAGACTTCGACGGCAATATCGAGCAGGAAGTTCCTGCCACCATCAAACTGCCAAGCAGAGGGATCTAAAAGATTATAACAAAAAGACGTTCGGTCGCACTTGACTGAACGTCTTTTAATTAATGTCTGTTTAGATTATCTCAGCTAAACCAGCGATCATGCATTTTCTTCAAAAATGCCTCGGTGACTTCGCATCCCGGACCATCAGCCAGTACAGAATCAATGCCGCAGTAGGGGCAGAGAGCGGTATCATCGCTGTCACACCAACTGACTATATCACCGGGAGTAAATACCTTAAGACAATGAACGCAGGCGCAGGTTTGCGTCTTTTCCAGCAGCTTTCTGTTATGAATACTGCTGTCATGGGCAATAATGAGATGGTTTTCCTCGTTGTACTCCCGTTCCAAAATCATCTTGACATACAGGTTCAGGGAATCCTTTTTTGACACTCCGGTATGTTCATCTTTTGTGACAAGTTCTATAAATTCCGTCCGGCTAACTTCATACCCATATTGACGCATGTGTTCATCGCCGGGCTCACCGTTGCAAAAAAGCTCGGCATGCCTGCCTTTGTCTATGGCGTAATATTTCATTACAAGGTCGTAAATTTTCAATACCATAAGCTTTTGCCCCGAAGATGTATTCTTTACCTGTATTCTACTTCTATCCCCTTTGCCAGAAGGGGATTTATCTCCAACCGGGCCATGTCTCCGGGAGCACAGTCGATATTTGTAACATCGATGACCGTATTGACCATACCGATGTGACCAAGTACACGAGCCTTTTTGCCGTTTACGGTGACATACAGTTTCTTCCCTGTCAGGGCAGCCTT
This sequence comes from Oscillospiraceae bacterium, assembly GCA_045603325.1. Taxonomy (GTDB): domain Bacteria; phylum Bacillota; class Clostridia; order Oscillospirales; family Oscillospiraceae; genus SIG469. The sequence goes on from JAZULX010000036.1 coordinate 887, forward strand.
GACAAGGGACAGGCATCCGCGGATACAGTCCCGGATTCGCCACAGGTCACGACCTTTTTCAACGCCGAAACCATGATACCAGCCTATGGGCACCACCGCAATGCGTGTGCTTTTTTTGACCTTATAGCCCGCTCCGTAACCCACAGTACTGCCAACCGGCAAAAAACGAAGTTCGGTAAGAGGCGATTCTGCCCAGCCGATTCTGGCAAGTCCGTAATTGCCCTTGAAGGACAGACGACCGAGAAAAGCCGAACCCACACGGACACCGTCCAGCTTCATATCGGGGTGCCTGAAAAGCGCAGAGGAGTTTGCTATATGAGCGGTTCCTGTTTCAAAGCCCTGATCGTTTAGCCTTTTGATGAAGCTGCAAAGCTCCTGATACTGGGCTTCGGTAGCTTTCTCCGAACTGAAGGCAGAGTGAAAATGGCTGTAAATGCCGCACACTGCCAACGGCTGCATGAACCGGTAAATTGAAGCCACTTCGCTGAATTCGGAAAACCCGTAGCGGCCCATGCCGGTATCCAGCTTGATATGTACGGCCGCCACAACTCCCAGTTCTTCAGCCACACCGGAAGCATAAACAGCATCGTTGCTGGAAGCAATGGTCAAAATGATGTCTTTTTCAATAAGGATTCTGAGCTCGTCCTCATCGGTGATGGGGGTGAGCATGAGAATCTCGTCATTTTCCAGTCCGGCTTCACGCAGGGCAACTGCGTCGGCAGTTTCGGTGACGGCAAAGTGGTCTATGCCTTCTTCTTTGAGCAGTTTCGCAAAAGGTACAAGGCCAAGGCCGTATCCGTTGCCCTTGACCACGGCATAGACAGGCGTTCCGTCTGCCTGCTTTTTGATGACGGCAATATTTTTTCTCAATGCAGTTGTGTCTATAACGAGCCTGTTCATTGCAAAACCTCCCAACAATTAAATTATAGCTAAGAACTAATAGTGAATTACTAAAAACTGAGGTGTTCGGCAAAGCCGAACTAATTTAAACCCATTCGGCCATAGGCTGAATACATCAGTTTTTAACTATTAGTTATTAGTTCTTAGTTCACTACCAGTTATTTTGCGCCTCGGTTTTTGATGGGGTACACCCGTCTGCGCAGTTCCTTAAACAGGTTTCCGCCGTGTTTTACGGCAAAGGCGATGGCAGGGTTGAACACCAGATCCATCTCGCCCACGAATTCGGTGAAATCTCCGTTGAAGCCTTTTTTGAACTTGTAAAGTCCGTAAAGGGGGTTGTCCTCACTGAGGTCGCCGGAAACGCCGCGGAAGTCGTAAATGCGGCAGCCCAGTTCAACGGACCACTGAATCATATTCCACTGGAGTAGATAGTTGGGCATCAGGTTGCGGTATTCGTTGCCGGAAGCTCCGTAAAGATACCAGACCTTGTCGCCGTAAGCGATGGCCAGCGTGCCGGCAATGGGGATGTCGCCGTGGTAAGCCATATACAGCCGTGCATGGTCGCCAAGATTCTTGAGCATGTCCGCAAAATAGCTCTCCTGACGGGTGACGAAACCGTCACGCACACCTGTTTCCAGCATCAGCCGGGCAAAGTCCGGCACAGCTTCCTGGCCCATTATCTTAACTTCCACGCCTTTTTTGGTGGCCAGGCGGATATTGTATCTGGTTTTCTGATGGAAGGAAGCCATAAGCTCCTCTTCTGTTTTGCCTTCCACGTTCAGGCGGAACACAAATTTGGGCTGGACAGCCTCAAAGTTTTTGCCCTCTTCGGCTATTTTGAAGCCCAGAGATTTCATCATATCGGCAAATGCCGTGTTCTCAACCGGTACATCCGGGTCTATTTTCAGGGTATAGCTCTTATATTTTTTAGCCAGCGCCCTTGCTCCGTCCACCAGGTCGGCCAGGGTATCCCTGTCGTCGATATCACAGACGGGACCGCGGCAGCAGTACATCAGGGTGAAAGGAGTGCCGGGCACTTTGCGAATGAGAACGCTCATGGCGCCTTTGATTTTCCCGTCTCCGTCTCTGGAAACAAGGGCTTCCCATTTCCACTGGGGTTTCTGAAGGCTCCACATATGGCTCTGGGCAAAATGTCCCTTAGGGTGGGTCGCCACAAAGGATTCGAATTCTTCCAAAGTGGCAGCGGTTACAAGTTCAGACATATCTGTTTTCCTTTATTCTGCAGTGGCTTTATTTGTTCCTCCGCTGCCGCCGGACTTTTTGCGTCGATTGCGGTAATAGCGGTTTTTGTTGTTGTTCTTTTTTGTTTCGGTCTTGCCCTCGGTTTTGGGTTCAGATTTCTGTTCGGTCTTTACTTCGGGCTTCTGTTCGGGTTTTGCCTGCTTTTTCTGTTCAGGCTTTTTGTTTTCGTTTTTCTTCTGATCGGGCTTCTTGTTGTCGTTCTTTTTCTGCTCGGGTTTTTTGCCGTCGGATTTTTTCTGGTCGCCCTTTTTTGTGCTGTCCTGTTTTTTCTGCTCCTGAGCTTTGTTCTTCTGCTCGGTTTCGGGCTGCTTCTGCTGTTGGGAAGATGGCTTTTTCTTGTTCTTGTTTTTTCTGCGGTTGGATTTCTTTTCGCCGTCGGTCTTTTCTTCGGCTTTTGTTTCGTCCGCAGGCTCTGATGCAAAATCAGAATAAACTATCTCGGGATACGCAGGTTCATCAAACTCGTCCATAACCACAGGAGGATCGGGAGGCAGCAGGGGTGCGGATTTTTTGTTTCTGGACCCGTTGTGCAAAACGGTTATCTCATGAACCTTATAGGTATGGGATGTGTCCGGCTCATCGTCCAGTGTTACTTTTACGGTGGCTCGAAGCAGATTGACGTCGGTAATAACGCCCTTGCCAAGGGGAGTTTCCACATAGGATTCCACCTTGGGAGTGCGCTTGTGCATATCCTCATAGGCTTCCTGCTCGTATTTCAGGCAGCACATAAGTCTGCCGCAGGTGCCGGAAATCTTGGTGGGATTGAGGGAAAGGTTCTGGGTCTTGGCCATTTTGATGGATACGGGGTGGAAATCGTCCAAAAACTGCTTGCAGCAGAACGGACGTCCGCAAATACCAAGACCTCCCAGCATTTTTGCCTCGTCACGCACGCCGATCTGGCGCAGTTCGATGCGGGTGCGGAACACGGATGCCAGATTCTTGACCAGCTCACGGAAGTCCACTCGACCATCAGAAGTAAAGAAGAACAGGATCTTGCTGCCGTCGAAGCTGTATTCCACTTCGATAAGCTTCATGTCCAGCTCCAGTTCGGCTATCTTCTGCTGGCAAATCTCAAAGGCTTTCTTTTCTTTCTTTTTGTTGCTCTCCAGAGTCTCGTCGTCCTTTTCGGTGGCGATACGGATAACAGGACGCAGAGGCGGAACGATATGGGATGCATCGGTGCTGTGGTTGCCCTGAGTGCATTCGCCGTACTCGATGCCCCGGGATGTTTCGATAATAACATTCTGACCGGCTCGAACAGTCAATCCCTTAGGATCGAAATAATATACCTTTCCACCGGCTTTGAAACGAACATCCACCACCTCAACGGAACCGGTAAGAACGACTTGTTCCACGGTCTCTTCTTCCGCAGCGGGTTCGGACTGTTCGGCTTCTTCAAGAACTTTGAGTTCTTCCGACTCTTCTTCAGGAGCATCCTGCCTGGTGCCGTCTTCGCCAACCAGCAGAACGGAAGGCTCCTTTTCGGACACGGTCTGGATAGAGCCGTCCTCTTCATTTATGATAATGGTTTTTATGATATTGTCGATCATAGTAAATAACCTTCTTTTTTACAGCAATTGTGTTATGGCAGCTGACAGATAACCGCAAATATGCGCAGTGCTGACATTGGCCCGGAAATATTCAATGGCTCTGCCAACAACGGAAGCCAGCTGAATAAAACGGCTGTCGCCCGGAGCTTCCGCGGCAAACTGTTCCAGCAGCGCTGTCAACAAGGCTTCAAAGTCGCCTTTTGAAGCCCGTTCAAAGGATGTAAAAACTGCTGCCACAGCCAGTTTGTCTCTTTTTTTGATATGTTTTACGGTTTCCCGGGCTTTGTCTGCCACAGCGGTGTTTTCGCCGCTGTTTTCCATAAGCTCCAGAGCTTTACCTATGAGCCCTCCGCAGGAAGCTGCCGCACGTCGGGCTTCCTCTTGCCTGTCCGGGAACTTTTCTGCCAGCCAGGTCAGCACCTGCTGACCGGTCAGGCGGTTCATGGTCAATTCCACTGCCCGGGAGCGGACGGTTTGCAGCAATGCGCCGGGATTATCTGTCAGGAGCATGAAGCTGGCTGTTCCGGGAGGTTCTTCCAGCAGTTTCAGCATGACGTTCTGAGCCTGAACCGTCAGGGTTTCGGCCTGGGGGATTATGAATATTCTCCGTTTCCCCTCATTGGGGCGGATATACGCATCTGTTCTCATCCGGCGAATCGGGTCAACGCCAATGGTCTGTTTGTCGGAGGTGATAACCGTAACGTCGGGGTGGATGTTCCCAAGGACTTTTCTGCACTGGGCACATTTCAGGCAAGGTACTTCGGATTCAGTACACTCCATGGCTGCTGCCAGCTGAGCCGCAAGGGTCCTGCGTCCCGAACCTTCCGGGCCGCTGATAATATAAAAGTGGGAAAGAGAGGCTGCACGGGCTGCTTTCTCCAGCCGTGACACCAACGCTTCATTTCCGACAAGTTCGAACATGGAAACCTCCGACCTAAAACCTTAAACGTTTTTCCTTAACCTTTATATTATACACCAAACCAATTGCTTTTGTCATCAAATTTGCACGAATTTACTGTTCTTCGTCACGTCTGTGGAGTTTTTCCTTGATTTCGTCCCACAGTTTAACGGTTCTTTGGCGAAGACCGATAACTTTGGCACGCAAGTCAATCACCTTTGCCCTTGCCTGTCTGTACAGGTTTCGGGATGCTTCACGGATATATACCGCCGTCAAAGCTCTGCTGCCTGCACTGCCGACAAAAGCTGTTTTAACGTATTCCATGCGCTCTTCCAGTCGAGTCAGGAACACCAGCGGGGTTATATATTTTCCGCTGTCGGATGTTTCGAACCATATGGGCGGCATAATACGGAGATTCAAGAACTTATCTGCCCAAAGGCTTTCAAGTCCGAAAGCTCCGGCATAAGGCAGCAGTTCGTAATAATACATTTCACGGCCGGATTGAGTAACTTCACGGACATCGTTGTCGGAAGCGTATTTTATATAATCTCTCAGGCCAAGGCTTGTTTCCAGAAGTTCCAGACCCAGTTCCGTTCTGGGCGTCATATCCCAGAGGTAAAGTCCGACTATGAATCCCGCCAGCTGAGACAGCAGCAGCGTGCCGCCGCAAAACAGTGACGCACCGGCGTTCATCATGTTGAAAACCAGCAGCAGCGCCCATGCAGCACCCAGGGCAAAGCCCCACCAGTTTCTGCGCATTCCCTGCTTTTTGCTCAGCCAGCCGCAGGCCATGCAGATACCGCAGGCAGCAATACCCAGCAGCGCAAAAACAAGTATCAGAATTATTGCCGGCATTCTGCCCCAGTAGATGCCATTGCCGCAGCCGATTGCGGTGACCATGCATGCGATAACGGGCAGTCCCACTGCCAAAAGCAGGTATTTCCGCTGGGGTTCACGGAAAACGTCTGCCTGTTTCCAGTAGTTTTCCAGTCCTTTTTTTGCCGCTCTCATGGCCGACTGAAGGTCGATATTGGGGCCTTTCAGTCTCAGGTTGCTGCCCTTGGGGAACATAGCGTCAAACAGCATGCGTTCATATTCCTTGCGGTCACTGCCCATGGCAGCAGCTCTTGTGAGCACAATGCCCTCTGTGGGTATCTGCTTGATGATCAAATATCCTTTTGATGCCCAGTATGGTATGAGGGACACCATCTGCGCAACGGTAACGCTGCCGTTTATAAGATACATCATGTCAGGCGGAGTAAGCCCTTCCGGGATATTTGCGCTCATGCCATAGGAAATGGCAGGATTTTTGCATTTTGTAAAAAGCATTACCATGGCCACTGCCAGCAAAATGGCCGCCGCAAAGGGTGCCACGGTTTCGATACCGTCTGCGATGGTGTCCTGATACACCGCTTCGGTAAAGTATTCATTGGGCAGCTCAATTTCCACGTCAATGGACTCGTAAGCCATCAGTTTCATGGTTCCGGAGATATTGTTGCCGGAAACGGAATAGTCAGGCGAGCTGAGTTTTCCGTAATATCCGCTGGTCATGGAAAATGCTCTGTGGTCAAACTGGGCAGGCATAACGATAGTATAGCTGAACTCGGTTACATCCGCACCCAGATTGGCATCGATGAGCTGAAAGCTGAATCTGTCTTCACTTTCGTCAAAATCGTATCCTATGTCATACTCGTAGGATATGCCAAAGGCTCCGGCCGCAAGGGTGTTGCCCTCCTTGCCCAGAGTGATGGTGATTTTGTCGTCGTCTCTTTTTATTTTATAATCGCTGCCGGTGACATCCAGTCGCCGGACACTGGCCTCCTTGCCGTCGGGAGTGGTCAAAGGAATGACACGGGTCATGGAGCCTCCGGAGCCGGTGAAGTCCACCAGAATGGTCTCCGATACGAACCAGCTGTTGTCGCTGCCCACCGTTACGGTGGTGGAGTAGCTCTGTATTTCAAAAGCGCAGGCAGTTACACACAGCATCAGCACCATGACTGCAAGGATTATGGCTCTGCGAATGAGCTTCATTTTTTGTTCCTCACATCCGAAAAGAAATCCTGTAATATTTTTCTGCTTTCGGTTTCCATTATTCCGCCGGTTATGGCAGGGCTGAACCCGAAATTTTCGCAGAACAGGTTGAGTATACTGCCGCAGCAGCCGGAGTTTTCCTCCTTTGCGCCGTAATACAGGCGGCTGATGCGTGCATTGATAATTGCCCCGGCACACATGGGGCACGGCTCAAGGGTGACATACATGGTGCAGTCTCCCAACCGCCAGGTTCCGAGAGTTTTGTTGGCTTCGGCAATAGCCTCTATCTCCGCATGGGCAAGGGCGCTGGCAGCACCCTCTCTGCGGTTGCGGCCCCGTCCGATAACGGCACCGTCTTTCACTATAACGCAGCCTACGGGTATCTCACCTTCCGCTGCTGCCTGCTTTGCCTGTTCCAAAGCAAGGGTCATGTAGTAGTCGTGATCGTAGTTTTTCATAATCTCCCTCTGTCATTTCGAACGCAGGTCGGCAAAGCCGATCTGCGAAGAAATCCCCATCTTATTATGCAATGCACACCAAAAGGGGATCTCTCCATTGCTCCGCAATGTTCGAGATGACAGCAAAATCGAACTTAAAGTGGCGATTTCTTTATCTTTGCGTACTTTCTGGGATACTCTCTGGGGGTCGGTTCCGTCTTGCGGATGATAACCACACGATGGACAACTCCATCGGTGCCGGGGATGGGATAATCCTCCACGGCTTCAATCTTTCCGCCCAGAAGCTTGATGGCGTTTTTCGCCTCGTTTATTTCGTCCTCACTGTCGGCACCTTTCATGGCTGCAAATACTCCGCCCACCTTGACGAAAGGCAGGCACAGTTCCGCCAGGATGTTCAGCCGGGCAACAGCTCTGGCAGTTGCCACATCATACTTTTGGCGATAGTCGCTGTCCATAGCCACGTCCTCTGCTCTGGCAGCGACACATTCTGCCTCAACGCCCAGCTCAGCCGTCAGTTCTTTCAGCCAGTTGATGCGTTTTTCGGTGCTGTCCAGCATGGTTATGCTCAGTTCCGGAACAGCTATTTTCAATGGCAGGCTGGGGAAACCCGCTCCGCAGCCCACGTCTATGAGCTGTTTGCCCTTGAAGTCGATATATTTCGAAAGAGCCAGGCTGTCGAGAAAATGGAGCTTTGCCACCTCGGCAGGGTCGGTGATTGCTGTCAGGTTCATGACCTGATTTTTCTCCAACAGTCGCTGACCGTACAGACACAAAATTTCAGCATCGGCCTTTCCGAGGTGAATATCCAGTGCGGAAAGTCCGGTGATAAGAGCAGTCTTCATAGCCATTACTTTTTTGATACCGCCAGCCGTGCTTTTTCGGCAATTGCTTCGGGTGTGAGGTTATATGCCTTCAGCACCAGAGGAGCTTTGCCGCTGCGGCCGAAGCAGTCTTCCACACCGTGACGAATAACGGGTACCGGGCAGTTTTCGGACACGAAACCACAGACAGCTTCGCCCAGACCGCCAAGGATGTTGTGTTCCTCGGAGGTGACGATGCAGCCGGTCTCTTTGGCAGCAGCCAGGACCATCTCCTCGTCCAGAGGCTTGATGGTGTGCATATCGATGACCCGGGCGGAGATGCCTTCAGCAGCCAGAATATCGGCAGCCTTGAGCGCCATCTGAACCATCATGCCAACAGCGATAATGGCAACATCGCTGCCCTGACGGAGCAGGGAGCCTTTGCCGATTTCGAACTTGTAGCCTTCGATGGAATCGGTAACGGTGTCGACGGCAAGGCGGCCAAGACGCATGTATGCGGGGCCGTCGTATTCCATAAGAGCCTCGGTGGCAAGGCGCATTTCGTGGCCGTCACAGGGGCACAGGACAGTCATGCCGGGAATGGCACGCATAAGGGCAAAGTCCTCGATGCACTGATGGGTGGCGCCGTCTTCACCGACGGAAAGACCGCCGTGAGAGCCGATAACCTTGACGTTAAGTCCGGGATAAGCAACGCTGTTGCGAACCTGTTCCCATGCACGTCCGGCAGAGAACATGGCAAAGCTGTTGACAAAGGGCTTTTTGCCGCAGGTTGCAAGACCGGCAGCTACGCCGACCATGTTGGCTTCGGCAATGCCCATGTTGAAAAACTTTTCGGGATATGCTTTGGAAAAATCCTTGGTCATGGTGGCGCTGGAAAGGTCGGCATCCATGACAACAAGCTCGGGATACTTTTCAGCCAGCTCTACCAGCTTTTTGCCGTAAGCGGCTCTGGTTGCAATATTCTCGCTCATTATTCTGCGCCCTCCAGTTCCTTGATTTTTGCTTCAAGCTCTGCTTTTGCAACGGCAAACTGCTCGTCGTTGGGAGCTTTGCCGTGCCAGCCGGCATCGTTTTCCATAAAGGATACGCCCTTGCCCTTGACAGTGGTTGCCAAAATAGCGGTAGGCTTGCCCATGGCAGTGCGAGCCTCAGCAAAAGCGGCAGTGATGGATTCAAAATCGTGACCGTCGATTTTGATAACATGCCAGCCAAAGGATTCGAACTTCTTGTCCAGAGGCTCGGAAGGCATAACGTCGGCGGTGGCACCGTCTATCTGCAGGCCGTTGACATCAACGATGGCGCACAGGTTGTCCAGCTTATACTTTGCGGCGGACATGGCGGCTTCACAGATCTGGCCTTCTTCGATCTCACCGTCGCCCAACAGAGCGTATACACGGTAGGTCTTGCTGTCCAGCTTGCCTGCCAGAGCCATGCCTACTGCAACGGAAAGGCCCTGACCGAGAGAACCGGTGGACATATCCACGCCCTTGACATGGTGCATTTCCGCATGACCGGACATATGGCCGTCCACAGAACGAAACATTTTCAGGTCGTCAATGGGGAAATAGCCGCGAAGTGCAAGGATGGGGTAAAGTGCGGGAGTGCAGTGCCCCTTGGAAAGAACAAAGCGGTCACGGTTTTCGTCGCCGGGGTTGGCGGGATCGATGTTCATTTCACCGAAATACAGAGCGGTAAGCACGTCCATGGAGGACAGACTGCCGCCGATATGACCGGAAGCTGCACGATGAACGGCTTCCATGCCCAGCAGCCGGCCTTTGGCTGCGATAAGAGGAAGGTTGCTCATGTTTATTACGACCTTTCATTTTTGTTTCATTTTCACTGTCATTTCGAATGCTGCGAAAGCAGCTGAGAAATCCCCTTCCTAAGATGGGGATCTCTCCGGCGGTCATTATTCTGACCGCCGTTCGAGATGACACATAGTTACTTAAAATGCGATTCTTTCTTCGATATATGCTGCCAGTTCGGAAATGGGCAGGCGGATCTGCTCCATGGAGTCACGTTCACGGACAGTGACGCAGCCGTCGGTCTCGGATTCGAAGTCATAGGTTACGCAGAAAGGAGTGCCGACTTCGTCCTGACGGCGGTAACGCTTGCCGATGGAACCGGTTTCGTCGTATTCGACCATGAAGTGCTTCTGCAGATCGTGATATACTTTCTCAGCTTCTGCGCCAAGCTTCTTGGAAAGGGGCAGTACTGCACACTTGATGGGAGCGAGGGCGGGATGCAGGCGAAGAACTACGCGGATATCGTCCTTGCCGTTCTTATCCTGACCGACAACTTCTTCATCATATGCATCAATAAGGAATGCAAGAGTTACACGGTCAGCGCCGAGGGAGGGCTCGATAACATAAGGCACATAGTGCTCGTTCTTTTCCTGATC
>JAZULX010000037.1:0-2092 GCA_045603325.1 Oscillospiraceae bacterium
TATTAATTATTAACTATTAATTATTAATTGCTGCCGCCCAGCTGTTCCCTGATTATCATGGGTATCTTATGCCGGGCGTTTATCAAAAACGCTGCTTCCGACTGGATGGCTGCCTGACCACCGACATAGAACATATCCTTATACTTCTCCACCAGTTCCTCGTCGGTTTTGCCTGCCAGATGACCGCTGACGATCATGTCCTTGACGAACTCCGTCCAGTACTCGGCATCATAGAAAAACTGCCGGACAGCCTGACCGTGAATCTCGCCCATATGGGGCATGAGATAATGCTCCACATCGAGTTTCATGACCTTGCGAATGGATTCCATGGACATGTTGTAGCCCACCACGCAGCAGGGCATGACGGAAGCAATGCCCGTGCTGGGCAGGCCAAAGGTCTCGCTGCCTATCATCAGCTTTTCCTCGGGGCTGTAAAAGCAAATGCTGCCCCGGGTGTGACCCGGAACTTCATACACCACAAAGGTAATGCCGCCAAGGTCGATAACATCGCCCTCGTGGACAATGATGTCGGTTTTCAGTTCAGTGGGAACACTTGGATCAAGCTCAACTCCGCACATTTTGGCAGCGGATTCGTTCATCTCAAGCATGGTTTTTGCAGCGCTTGGTTTGGTGAACACGTTGGCCGCATATTCGCTGGATATGACCTTGACATCAGGCCAGACCTGACGGCACATGGCACTGCCGCTGGCGTGGTCAAAATGAGAATGAGTCAAAAACACGTAATCCAGAGGTCTGTCGCCTAATACAGCCTTGATATTTTCTGTCATCTTCGGTGCGGAAAAAGAGTATCCGCTGTCCATCAGGGCCGTTTTTTCGGCTCCCAGCAGCAAAAAAGCATCGCCGCCGAGGTTACAACCGCCTACGTTTATCAGTTGGTACATGGGTTCTTAAATCCTTTCGGGAATTCGATTGGTATGTTACAGTCTGAAGGCTCCCCTTACACAAGGGAGGCTTCCATACGTTAACTGTTAACTGTCATCTCGGCACATATATGCCGCTGCTGCCGACGGTGTACTGCAGGGGTGCTTCTCCGGGAGGCAGGTTGCCCTGGGGTTCGTGACCTTCCAGCGTACCGTCTCTGAAGCCTTTGACGCATGCCAGCAGTTCGTCGATACATCCGGGAGTTACCGGGCAGATGTTGTGGCAGGGATAGATGGTATCCACGCCGTATTTCTCGCAGATTGCTTTCAGCTTGTTCAGGCTGTTTTCGAAGTCATCCATGTTCCTGTTGGCTCCAAACATGAAAACAGGGCCGTATGACACAGTGTCACCCGAGAAAAGTGCCTTGTTTTTCTCATCCAGCAGGCTGATGGAGCCGGGAGTATGGCCGGGATTGTGGACAACCCTGAGGACAATGCCGCCCAGGTCAAAGACGTGGCCGTCTTCCACGGGGATGAATTTTGTGGCAATATCCGGCTGTCTGCTCATCAGCAGAGGTATCTCGTCTACATGGGCCAAGGCAGCTTCAAATCTGCCCAAAGCTGCCGTATGGTCGCCGTCACTGTGGGTCATGCACACTGTCAGTGGGAGGTCTGTCAATTCAGACACCAGAGCCGGCAGGTCAATGTTATCCGCTCCCGCATCCAGCAAAAGGGCGGAATCTGCGCCGGTTATAAGGAAACTGCGCACCATCATCTGGTCGATGGCGGCTATGTAATCGTTGATTTTTATGACGGTGGTCTCAATTTTAGGCATTTCCATGGTAAGACTCCTTTTCGGTTTTAATAATTAACAATTAATAATTAACATTATTCTGAACAGTCAAAACCGACCCCAACGGTTACGCATTTTCTCCCCTTGTCATTCTGAGGGAACCCGGTCAGCTTGATGACCAAAGTGACCGAAGAATCTTTTATAAGATCCTTCGCTTTGCTCAGGATGACAGAGGGGGATTGCGCGTGAACTATGGCCGCTTATCACCCCTCAAAACGCAAAAAACCAGGCTCAAAAGGGAGTTGGGCATAGGGATTATGCCCAACTCCCAACGATATAGATTTGCTGCGCAAATCTATGATATAAGCCTGCGGCGTCTGATATAGGCTTTGCCTGTGATACATTTTCTGCGAAAATA
>JAZULX010000038.1:0-7977 GCA_045603325.1 Oscillospiraceae bacterium
ACGATATTTATAATATCCGCAGTGCCATCGGACGGGTGGAGGCCTCAAGTGCCAATGCCTGCCGTGTGGCAGAAACCGCAGCGCCCGAAGATGCCGAACCTGAGGAAAACGAAGAAAACTGAAAAATAAACAAGAGGAAGAGAAGATGGAAAAACAAAAACAATCCGTTTGGCAGGCTGTAAAGTTTACACTGTTTTCAATTTCTGCCGGAGTGATCCAGATAGGGCTGTTTGCGATCCTTGAAATATTCATCAAGGATTACTGGATACCGTATCTGATATCCTTGTGCGCATCCATTTTGTGGAACTTTACGCTGAACAGAAGATATACCTTCAAATCGGCTGCAAACATTCCGGTGGCAATGGCCAAGGTATTTGGGTTTTATCTTGTATTCACACCCCTGTCCACATATCTGGGCGATCTGGCGGAAAGCCATGGTGTAAACGATTTTCTGATCCTTGCAGTGACTATGATCTGCAACTTTGTGCTGGAATTCCTGTTTTGCAAGCTGGTTGTCTACAGAGGAAAAGAAAACACGCTAAAGAAATGATAAAATGCCAACAGGGAACGTCAAAACCTTTGCGTTTTGCTGTTCCCTGTTATATTATTTATAAGGAGTTTATTTTAAGTTTAGAAACGTAGTTTATATTCAAATCGTATAGCTGAAAAGTGTCCGGCTGATGCTTTTTGGCTATCAGAGAGAAGGAGAAGAATTATGGGCAAAAAAATGGGAGACCGTAAAGACGGAACGTATTTGAAAAATATAAGTTCCATGCACACCATTATGCCGCTGATGTATCCCAACCGCTGCGACAATGAGGCATTTATCAGTGAACGCATCGACCTGACAAACATCAATGCATACCTGGAAAAGAAAAACGCAGATAATCCCGACTATGCCTACAACCTGTTTCAGATCATGGTCACAGCAGTGCTGAAAATCATCACTTTGCGGCCCAAGATGAACAGATTCATCGCAAACAAGAATATGTATCAGCGCAATGAGGTCACAGCTTCCTTTACCGTAAAGAAACTGTTTACCGACGATGGTGACGAGGCTCTGGCTAAGATTATCACCACCGGCGAAGAAACCATTGATACCATTCACAATGAGATTTACAAACAGGTTGCTTTCTGCCGCAGCGAGGAAAAAGACCCGTCCACTGCCAGCATGGATTTCGTGAAGAAATTGCCGAGATTTGTTATTAAGCTGGTGGGCGTCGTCGTACGCTTTCTCGACAGGCACGGTTGGATGCCCGGCGGAGTAATAGCGACAGACCCGTATTATTCGTCTGTGGTGTTATCTAATCTCGGCTCCATTGGACTTCACGCCGGATATCACCATCTTACCAATTGGGGAACCTGTTCAGTATTCTGCGTAATAGGCGAGGTGAAGAAACGCCCGTTTTACGATGAAAACGGCAACGTGGAAATGAGGGAGAGCGTTGATCTCGGCCTGACTATCGATGAACGCCTTGCTGACGGCTATTATTATTCAAAAACTGTCAGACTGCTCCGTACACTGCTGGAAAATCCGGAACTGCTGGAACTTCCGCTGAATCAAAAGGTGGATTATTAATATGAACAACATTACGGCAAAAACCCCATGGAAAGACCACATGGGCGATGTGCCCATGCAGCTGGATTATTTTGAAGGCTCCATGTTTGAAATGGTGGAGCAGGTGGCAAATCAGTATCCTGACTATGTGGCTTTCGACTTCATGGGAAAACCTGTTACATACCGCAAAATGATTCAGGAGATCGAAACCTGTGCCAAAGCGCTGAAAACCATAGGCATCCGCGAGGGAGACCGGGTCACCATTGCCATGCCCAACTGCCCGCAGGCGATTTATATGTTTTATGCGGTAAACCTTGTGGGCGGCATTGCAAACATGATCCATCCGCTGTCAGCGGAAAAGGAAATAGAGTTTTATCTCAATGAATCCCAAAGCATAACGGCCATCACGCTGGATCAGTTTTATCATAAATTTGAACGGGTGCGGCAGAATACAAAGGTGGTCAATCTGGTCATTGCCAGCATAAAAGACGCCCTGTCAAAACCTATCAAGGCCGGATATATGCTGACCGAAGGCCGAAAAATTGAAAAAATACCGGAGGATGCACCGGTCATTCGCAGGTCGGAGATCATGAAGCACAGCCGGCACTGCTTTTATAACTACAAGGTGGAACGAAAGCCGGAGGATCCTGCGGTTATACTCTATTCCGGAGGAACCACCGGAACCACAAAGGGCATCGTACTGACCAACAAAAACTTCAATGCGCTCAGTCAGCAGGTCATCGTGTCAAATCAGATGTTCCGCCCCGGCGATAAAATGCTGGCAGCTATGCCTCTGTTCCACGGGTTTGGGCTCGGTGTGTGCATCCACACAATGCTTACACAGGGCGGAAGATGCATTCTGGTGCCTCGCTTTACACCGGAAAGCTATGCGAAACTTATCGTTAAGCACCGCTGCAACTTTATTGCCGGTGTGCCGACACTTTATGAAGCGCTGCTCAGACTTCCGTCTATGGATGGAGCCGATTTGAGCTGTCTCAAGGGAGTGTTCTCCGGAGGAGACTCACTGTCTGTTGAACTGAAGAAAAAATTTGATAAATTCCTGTATGATCACAAAGCGGTGATTCAGGTGCGGGAAGGATACGGCACCACCGAAACCGTTACGGCATGCTGCCTGACTCCGTCGCATATGGCAAAAGAAGGAAGCATAGGCCTGCCCTTCTCCGACACATATATCAAAATCGTTGAACCCGGTACAGACAAGGAACTGGCTTACGGCGAAGAGGGAGAGATCCTTCTTGCCGGTCCCACCGTCATGAAAGAATACATGAACCATCCGGATGAAACGGCCAAAACTTTGCGTACACACAGTGATGGCCTGACCTGGGTCTATACCGGTGACCTGGGTATGATGGACGATCAGGGCTTTGTATATTTCAAGGGACGTGCCAAACGAATGATAATCACCTCCGGATATAATGTTTATCCGGGTCAGATGGAAAACATTCTGGACGCCCATGAGTATGTGCAGATGAGCTGTGTTATCGGCGTTCCCGACGACTACAAAATGCAGAAGGTCAAAGCCTTTGTCAAGCTTGCTCCCGGAGTGGAGCCTACCGAGGAGACAAAACAGGCCATATTTGACCATTGCAAAAAGAATGTAGCCAAATATGCTATGCCCTATGACATAGAGTTCCGGGAAGATATGCCCAAAACTCTTGTCGGAAAGGTTGCTTACCGCGTTCTTGAAGAGAAAGAACTGAGCAAGCTGAACAGTCAGGAATAGCGGAAGGATGAAGCTATGGTGGCGGCTGAAAAATTTGAAAACCATCAGCCTGAAACAAACAGAAAAAATACTCCGGACCCCAGAAAACTGGTAGGACTTGGGTTTTATGTTTGACTTGGTGCGTTGTGCCTTTCAAACAGGGACAAACTGACGCTTGACGCCATCATCAGCTACACTCCGGAAGACCCGGCTTTGGCTGTCGCAGTGATGCTGGCATTGTTTACCCTTAAAGGAAGTACTGCCGTGATCAACGGCGGCATGCTGTATGCAGCCTGCGGCATAATGTTTCCGCTGCCGACAGCTCTGGTTGTGGGAGCAGCCGGCACAGCGATCATGACCACCATCCCGTTTTTTGTGGGCAGAAACGCTGTTGCAGAAACAATGGACACCATGGCCCGGAAATACAAAAAACTGGAACTGATCATGGATGCTCCGCGTCACAACGAGATGCTTTTCACTTTTCTTGTAAGGTTTCTTGGTATTCTGCCTTGTGAACCCATGGGAATGTACCTGGGAGCCTGCGGACTGCATTACGGCAGATATATGGCAGGCACCATGTTGGGCATAGCTCCGGCGATCACGGCGTATTCCATGATGGGAGAATATGTCTCGGATCCTCTGTCTCCCAGATTCATTGCTGCAATCTGCATTCAGGCGGGTACCACATTGTGCACTCTTATTATCATATTTGTAAAGAAACGAAAGGTACGAAAGAACCAGGAAAACGGAATGGAATAAGGAGATATTTCTGTGCGTCGACTTTTGAAATCGGATCAAATTCTAACAATACCAAATTTGCTCAGCTTGGTTCGGCTGCTGCTTATACCGCTTATTATTTGGCTGTACTGCGGTAAACGGGCATACGCTGCAGCGGTGGCGGTAATTGTGGTGTCAGGACTGACTGACGTTGCAGACGGAATTATTGCCAGAAAATGCAATATGGTTTCCGATTTCGGAAAGATCCTTGATCCCATTGCAGACAAATTGACTCAGGCATCTTTGATTATTTGTCTGACTTTTCGTTACAGGTGGATGTTGGCGCTCATAATAGGCTTTGCTGTCAAAGAAACCTGCATGCTGGTTTTGGGATATTTTGCCCTCAGAAAGAACGACACCGTCAACAGTGCCAAGTGGCACGGAAAGCTGTCTACGGTTTTGCTTTATTCGGTGATGGTTATTCTGATACTCTTTCCGGGAATTTCCGAAACCACAGCAAATACCATGATATTTTTATGCGGAGCAGTTATGCTGATGTCTTTTGTGATGTATGTCCGTTTTTACAAAAAACAGCTGTCATGACGATGAAGAAAAACAAAAATCAGGCACTCACCGAGTGCCTGATTTTTCTTTGTCTATAGCCGGGAAATAACTATAAAAGCATCAGCTTCGAATATAGGAATTTCTAAACTCTTCATAAAATAGCTTTGCAGCGCCGTTGTCCGGCTTTTCGTGGTAGTAAAGGTACTCGTTAAATCGGCAATTCCGGTCAGATATACCTATTACAAAAGCGTCTGACGGCATCATATTTGTTGCATACCGGGGTATCAGGCAGATTCCCTTTCCGATGGAGACCATAAACAGGGCAGTAGAGAGATTGGGCACAACAATCTGAGACACCCGTCCTTTGGTTACTTGTTGAGCAAGGGAAAAATTCTTTGCATAGGGGCCCTGAAACTCATGGGCATAGGGGACGATCAGGGTTTCTCCGGCAAGCTGGTTCAGTGAAAGCAGCGATCGGTCTATTAGTCCGTGGCCGGGAGGAAGGGCAGCATAGGTTCCGTGGCTGTAAATCAGATGAGGATGGATTTCCGGGGGTAATTCACCGGTGTCCACGGGAGTAAAGAGAAAATCATAGTCTTTTACGATCTCAGGCGGGGCGCTTTCCGGTTTGATTTCAAAGTACACGTCGATGTCCGGGTAGCGATCCATGAACTGCCGGATAAAGGTTCGGATATAGGAAGCATAGGAGATCTCAACTTCGCAGGCGATCCGTACCTGGCCCTTTACGGGAAGATCCCGGATTGTCAGCAGAGAAAGCGCATTATCACATTTATCAAGTAAAGATCCGGCTTGCCGGGCAAGGGTTCGTCCTGCCTCTGTCAATGCAACCTCGTGGGTGGTTCGTTCCAGCAGTTTTGTGCCCAGTTCTGCTTCCAGAGTTTGAATGTGCCGGGTAAGAATGGACTGAGAGAGATAGAGCTGCTCCGCAGCTCGGGAAAAGCTCAGGCTTCGGGACAGCACCAAAAATTCACGGATATGCTCAGTGTTCATTGATTCTTGCCTCCTTTACAAAGGCATTAAAATCCCGGATAAAGGCCAGGGTTTCGGGATTGTCGGTATTTTTTTGATAGAAATAGCAGGGAGTAGCAGGGCGTGGAAGGTCGCTGACAGAAACACTGACTGTGTTTGGTGGAAGATCCATTGCAGGTGTTGGCGAGAGAATAAGCCCTTTGCCGATGGGAACCAGCAATTTTGAAAATGCGGAGACGGCTTGCCCGCCGTAAATGCT
Organism: Oscillospiraceae bacterium; assembly: GCA_045603325.1. Taxonomy (GTDB): domain Bacteria; phylum Bacillota; class Clostridia; order Oscillospirales; family Oscillospiraceae; genus SIG469. The sequence continues at coordinate 5,812 of JAZULX010000038.1, forward strand.
GTACCGAATGCCTGAAGCCTGAAGATTCTTCAGTTGGAATTCCCTGATGCAGGGTTCTTTGGTTTCCGGATGAAGGATAAAGCAGTCTCCGTCCAGCTCCCGAATGGAGATGTAGTTCCGTCCCGAAAGCGGATGCTGCCTGGGAAGCAGGACATATTGGTTGGATACTGCCACGGGGCATTTTTCGATGCCTTCCAGAGAAAAGTCTTCCATTACCGGGGCGAAATAGACATCTACTTCCCCTGAGAGGAGACCTTCCTGAATGGAAAACAGGTTATCGTCCATGAGATCAAGCTGCAGACCGGGGAAGTGATTATTCAGCTTGTCCAGAAAAGGCCCCAGATAAAGGGGAAGACCGCCGCCTGCCACTGCCAGACGAAGTCTTTTGTAATGATGGCGACTGGTGATCTGAAGGCTCTCTGTCAGGGCGCTGCAGTCAGAAATAATTTCAAGTGCGTTGGGTAGCAGCCGGGTCCCTGCTCCTGTGAGAACAAGGCTGTGACTGCTGTGATGAAACAGCTCTACACCAAGAGATTTTTCAAAGCTGCGCATTCGGGCCGATAGGGTGGCGGAAGACAAATTCAGTTCCTCCGCTGCTTTATTTATACGCAAATGTTTTGCAATAACGGTAAATTCTTTCAGACGGTTCAGATCCATGGTATTCTCCTTAAAAATGCTGCATAACAGAAAAGAACTGCATAACAACCTCATGATTTTACTATATCATACAGGCGAGAAGTCGTCAACAACCATGAAAATCTGATATTTTTCCACAAAGTCATGATTAATACGAAATAAAAAGATAAAAAAATCGAATAACAAATTCCGGAAACGACATGGTCAAGACTCTTTTGTCACGATAAAATGTTACTGTAAAATGGAATTGCTGTATATATCGGCAAACTTTGAAGGAGGTAATCCCCCGTGAAAAAATTATTGGTTCTTCTGCTTGCTGCATCCATGATCCTTTCCCTGGCTGCCTGTGGCGGCGGAGAGACTGCTTCTTCCGCAGACGCTTCCGGTGAATCTGAAGGTTCCAAACTCATCGGTGTCTGCATGCAGAACATGTCTTCTTCCATCAACGAGCTTCAGTCCGAAGCTTTGAAAGAAATGTTTGAACCCCTGGGCTACGAAGTTCAGGTAGTTTCAGCAGATGACAGCGTGTCCAACCAGACCCAGCAGATCCAGAACTTTATTCTCATGGGCGCAGAGATGCTGGTTGTCCTGCCCTGCGAAATCGAAACTCTTGAAGACTCTCTCATCCAGGCCCGTGAAAACGGCATCAAAGTGGTTATTTCCGGCGGCACCGGCTCCATCTCCGAGGATGCTTATGATGCAGTTTCTGCCGATGACGAGTTTATGATCGGTATGTATGTGGCAGCTGTCACCAAGACCTGGGTTGAACAGTATATGGATCCCAACGGAGACTGGGATGTTGAGTTCGTTTCCTCCACTATCAGCATAGATGCCAAGAGCCGCTGTGCCGGTGAATTCATGATCGTGGAGCCTTATCTCAAGAATGAGGCCGGAGACTTTGTGAACCTGATGGGCGAAGTTGTTTCCGAAACCGAAAAGGTCGAAAACCCTGTTTTCTGCCAGATGATTGCTGATCGCGTGGAATCCATTGATGAATGCTCCACTGAGATGGACATCGCCGGCGACAACCGTTCCGTTGTTGCAGGCGTTCTCACCGACAACCCCAAGGCAAGAGTAATCATCAGCTACAACTCTCTGGCATCCACCGCAGGCAGCCAGTATGTGGTTGACACCTATCCTCAGGAACAGTGGGATGAATTTGCCTTCTTCTCCGCCGGTGTTATGGGCGATGAGTACGAGTATCTGATCGGTTCCGTTACCGAGGACGCAGGCACCCGCAGCCTGTTCCGTGCTGCCTGCCAGTTTGGCGGCGGTGACGCAGCGGCAACCCTGGCCAACCTTTCCTACAACGTCATGTTTGGCGAGGCAGGAGTTGACTACGGCAAGGCCAACCCCAACTCCATCGGTCTGTTCTATCCTCTGGAAGCTGACATAAACGGCGGCACTCCTGCCCTGGTTTGCTTCGATACCCCCAGCTATATTCGTTCCTATACCTATGAAGAAGTTCTTGCCGAAGAAAAGCTCATGACCTATTGGGATGCCCAGAACGGTTACAATGCCGATGCACAG
>JAZULX010000039.1:0-4923 GCA_045603325.1 Oscillospiraceae bacterium
GGGCAGAGGGAGAACCGTCTTCCCGGAAGAGCAGGCTTCTGTTCTGATTGGACACGAAGAAGCCGGGGGCGATGGCATTGACACGGATGCCGACGCGGGAGAAATGGACGGCCAGCCACTGGGTAAAGTTGGAGATGGCAGCCTTGGCGCCGGAATAAGCGGGGATCTTGGTCAGAGGCGTGAATGCGTTCATGGAGGAGATGTTGATGATATTGCCGCCGGTCTCCAGCATATCTGCGGCAAACACCTGGGTGGGAATGAGAGTGCCGGTGAAGTTCAGGTTAAAGACGAACTGCACGCTCTCCTGATCCAGGTCGAAGAAGCTCTTGGTCTCGGCGTCGATATCGCCGGCTTCATAATACTCCTTGTCGGTGGTGGCTCTGGGGTTGTTGCCGCCGGCACCGTTGATAAGAATATCGCATTTGCCGTACTTGGCAAGAACAGCTTCATGGGCAGCTTTGACGCTTTCAGCATTGGTAACGTCTACCTGTACAGCCAGAGCTTCACCGCCCAAAGCAATGATATCTTTCACCACGTCCTCTGCCTTGGACAGAGTACGATTGAGTATAGCAACTTTTGCACCGCAAAGTGCAAGGGCTTTTGCAAATTCGCGGCACAGAACACCGGCACCACCGGTTACAACCGCAACTTTACCGTTAAGATCGGGTTTGAAAGGGATATTCATGAAGATTACCTGCCTTTTTTAATTATTAAAACAATATTTCTCTATACCATGGGCTACCCCGTCCTCATCGCAGGACAAGCTTACCCAATCCGACAATTTTTTCGCCTCGTCACAGGCGTTGGACATAGCTATTCCCACACCGGCATCGCGGATCATGGTCAAATCGTTAAGACCGTCGCCAAAAGCCATGGTGCCCGACTGTGGTACGCCCAGAAATTCCGCAAGCGCCAACAGCGCCTCGCCTTTGTTGGCATGGGATTGATTGATTTCAACATTGGTGCTGATGGAGCTGGAAACGGAAAGATTTTCAAATCTGACGGCCAATTGCTGCATCAGTTCCAAACGGAGATCCTGATCCGCAGTAAATAACTGGATTTTTTGAACATCCTGCTGTCGCTGCAGCAAAAAGGATTTCATCTCCGGAACAGGCTGACGCAGTTCGTGGAGCATCTTGCGATAGTGTTTGTCTTCCACGATATCGTCTATCCGCAGTTTCATGGACTCGGTCATCCATGCTTCGTTGTTCATGTAACAGTCGTAAATCACAGGGTATTCATCCAGAAATTCCATAATGCTTACCGACTGTTGAAACGGGATCTCTGCCTTGTAAACAACGTTTCCGCTTTTTAAATCAGCCACCTCGGCACCGTTGACGGTTATGGCATAGTGTACGAAAGGCAGCTGCCGGATAAAATCCGGCATGCCGCCAAAAAATCGCCCGGTAGTGGGTACTATCTCTATGCCGGCATCTGCTGCCTTTTGAAGTGCTGCCAGGTTCCCGGCAGACAACTGTTTGTTTGAATCAAGCAGAGTACCGTCCAGATCAAGGGCAATGATTCGTATTTTATCAGGCATTGTAAGTACCTGCAGAAGTGTTTCCGCCGTGACCTGTCCAGTTGGTGTGGAACACCTGACCTCTGGGCTGGTCGATACGCTCGTAAGTATGTGCGCCAAAATAGTCACGCTGGGCCTGCAGCAGGTTTGCGGGCAGGCATTCTGTGGTGTAACCGTCAAAATAGTTCAGAGCGGAAGAAAATGCGGGCATGGGTACGCCTGCCTTGACGGCATATGCCACAACCTCACGCCATGCAGGAACAAGGTCTTTGATGACGGATGCAAAGTAATCATCCATCAGAAGATTTTGCAAAGCAGGGTTCTGTTCGTATGCTTCCTTAATCTTGCCCAAAAATACGCTGCGGATTATGCAGCCTCCACGCCACATGAGCGCAATGCCGCCGTAGTTCAGGTTCCAGTTATAGGTTTTTGCCGCAGTTGCCATAAGGGTAAAGCCCTGAGCGTAGGATATGATCTTACTGGCATAAAGAGCTTTGCGGATACACTCAATAAATGCAGCCTTGTCCCCCTCAAATGCAGGTATGGTTTTGGGGAACAACTTTGCGGCTTCAACACGCTCAGCCTTCTGTGCAGAAAGGCAGCGGGCAAAAACAGCTTCGCCTATCAGCGTCAGGGGTACGCCTTCGTCAAGGGCGGAAACGGCAGTCCATTTGCCTGTACCCTTCTGACCTGCGGTGTCAAGAATATAATTGACGGTGGTTTCACCGTTTTCATCTTTGAAACCAAGTATGTCACGGGTGATCTCGATGAGATAGCTGTCCAGCTCAGTTTCGTTCCATGCAGCAAAAACTTCGTGCATTTCTTCGGCAGTCATGCCAAGGCCGTCACGCATAAGCTGATAAGCTTCGCATATAAGCTGCATATCGCCGTATTCAATGCCGTTATGCACCATCTTGACAAAATGTCCTGCACCATTTTCTCCCACCCATTCGCAGCAGGGAGAACCGTCTTCAACCTTGGCACAAATGGCCTGGAATATAGGTTTGACATATTCCCACGCAGCAGGTGAACCGCCGGGCATCATGGAAGGACCGTTCAATGCGCCTTCTTCACCACCGGAAACGCCGGAACCAACATACAGCAGTCCCTTGCTTTCAACATACTCAGTACGGCGGATAGTATCGGGAAAATGGCTGTTGCCGCCGTCGATAAGGATATCTCCCTCTTCGAGATAAGGCAGCAGGTTTTCGATAAGGTCGTCAACTGCCTGACCGGCTTTGACCATCATCATTATCTTTCTGGGTTTTTCAAGGCTGTCTGCCAGTTCCTGCAAAGAATAAGTACCGATGATATTCTTGCCTGCAGCACGACCTTCAACAAAGTTTTTGACTTTCTCGGTGGTACGGTTGTAAACTGCCACGGTAAAGCCCTTGGACTCCATGTTCATAACAAGGTTTTCGCCCATTACGGCAAGACCAACAAGCGCGATATCTGCTTTTTTCACAGCTGTTACCACCACTATCTCTGAACTCTTGCGTTGCCTGCGTAAATATCCCAAACCTGTTTTTCATCGGCAGGCTCGGCATAGTCGTTAAGGCTGCTGGCAGCAAGAACGCCGGTAGCCCAACCAAACTGGAGGCACTTTTCTGGTTCCCAACCGCTGATAAGGCCAAAGAGCAGACCGCCAGTAAAACCGTCACCGCCGCCGATACGGTCCATGACAGGTATTTCGCGGGGTTCTTCAACACACCACTGGCCGTCTGCCAGCAACAGTGCACCCCAAAGATGCTCGTTGGCGCTGATGACCTGACGCAAAGTAGTACCAAACACTTTTGCGTTGGTGTATTTTTCTTTGACCTGGCTGATCATTTCCTTGAATCCGTTGATCTTGGAAGTCAGGTCTTTACCACCGGCTTCGGGACCGGCAAAACCAAGACAAAGCTGGAAATCTTCTTCGTTGCCCACAAGAACATCGGCAACAGATGCGATCTGATGGAAGGCTTCGCGAAGTTCCTCTTCTCTGCCTTTCCAGAAGGTGGCACGATAGTTGAGGTCGAAGCTGACGAGAGTGCCGTGTTCCTTGGCTGCCTTTGCAACTGCAAGGCAGAATTTGGTGGTGTCTTCACTCATGGCAGCTATCAAGCCGGAGATGTGAAGAATACCCACACCTTCCTGACCAAAAATGCGTTCTACATCAAACTCATCAATAGACAAAGTGCGGCCAACTTCGCCTGCACGATCGTTCCATACACGGGGAGCACGCATACCAAAACCGGAGTCGGCTATATTGAACTGGTGGCGATAACCCCAGGGACCGCCCTGATCGGCATCAACGCCTTCAAAACGAATATTACGGGCACGGAGCTGGCTCTTGATAAATTCCGCCACAGGACTGCCTTTAACAAATTTGGTCAGAACAAGGCATTCCTTTCCGAGAGAGGAAGATACATTCAGCACATTGGATTCGGCGCTGGTGGCCTGCATATAAAACCGATTGCTGTTATGTACAGCCATACGATCCTCAGGAGTGATGCGAACACCCATGCTGGTGGGGCAGGCAATAGCATAGCGATAGTTACTGCGAAGATTCAGTTCCATGTCAGTAGTTTCCCTTCAAACATTTAGTATTGTACAGCAAAATCTTAAAAAACGTTGTAAATCTGCAATTTCCATGTTATTCTTAAATATGTGTTGTGCAAATAATCAGAGTTTGCCGCAGATTCTTTCTTATTATCGTATAATTTGCTGCCAAGTTCAAGTGATTCCGATAATAATTCGTCAGAAAATGCTAATTTTTTAAGAAAAAAAGACATTAATTGTCAAAATAAGTTAATTTTGATGCCATAATGGCATCTGTTTATAGAACAACAAACTTTAAGGAGGCATTCCCCATTGAGAACCGTTGTCAACTTTAACGCCAAGTGGGCCTTCACCAAACAGAACAGCGAAGTTCCCGCAGCACTCCCCATGGACTGGAACTGGGTAAACCTTCCCCACACCTGGAACGCCATTGACGGTCAGGACGGCGGAAACGACTATTACCGCGGTACCTGCTGGTACGCCAAAAAGCTCGACAAACTGGATCTGCCCACTGCAGATCGTTACTACCTCGAGTTCCAGGGTGCCAACTCCTCTGCCGATGTTTACCTCAACGGCAAGCATCTTGCTCACCATGACGGTGGCTATTCCACCTGGCGCGTTGAAATAACCGACGCTCTTGAACGCGAAAACCTTTTTGCAGTTGCTGTGGACAACTCTGCCAACGAAACCGTTTATCCTCAGGTGGCAGACTTCACCTTCTACGGTGGTCTTTACCGCAGCGTAAACATCATCTGCGTCAGCCAGTCTCACTTCGATCTGGAATACTACGGCGGCCCCGGCATCAAGGTGACCCCCGTGGTAAACGGCGCCAATGCCGATGTGGAAGTGGAAGTGTTTGTTAC
>JAZULX010000040.1:0-7949 GCA_045603325.1 Oscillospiraceae bacterium
CCATATTTGTGCCCCATCTGCGCTGCCCGGGAGCCTGCATATTCTGCAATCAGCGCAGAATATCCGGGGTGACTGTGGAAACAACCCCGGAGATGGCAAAAAATGAAATAGATTCTGCCCTCGAGCGCATCGGTGACCGCCCGGCACAGGTGGCGTTTTACGGCGGCAGCTTTACCGCTATCTATAAGGAAAAGCAGGAAAGCCTGCTTGCTGTTGCCTATAAGTACGTTAAATCAGGAAAAGTCACGTCCATCCGCCTTTCAACCAGACCGGACGCAATTGACGGGGAAGTCATCGAACGTCTGAAACGTTACTCGGTGGACACGGTTGAACTGGGCTGCCAGTCCATGAATGATGAGGTGCTGCGGCTCAGCAAAAGAGGACACGACGGTGCTGCCTGCGAAAAAGCCGCAAGAATGCTGAAAGATGCCGGCTTTAAGGTTATTATGCAGATGATGACGGGACTTCCCGGAGATGACGGCAGCCAAAGCATCGAAACAGCTCAAAAAATGGTTGACATAAAACCTGACGGCGTACGAATTTATCCCACTGTGGTGGTTAGAGACACCGAGCTTTTCGACTTGTGGGAAGCAGGCGTATATAAAGAACACACGGTGGACGACGCGGTGGAGCTTTGTGCGGTTTTGTGCCGGATGTTTGACGAAGCCGGGATACCGGTGATACGGCTGGGTCTCAATCCCACGGAGGAGCTTTCCGGCGGAGCTGCGGTGGCGGGAGCCTACCATCCGGCACTGGGAGAACTGGTGCGCAGCCGAATCTGGCTGGACAGGCTGAGACGGCTGCTGGACGGAAAAGCACTGCCTCAGGACATTGAAATTTCTGTACCCAAAGGCGCAGTTTCCCTGTGCGTGGGGCAGAAAAGGGCAAACATCGAAAGACTGAAATCGGAATATGGTCTGCGCAGTATAAAAATTAAGGAATCAAGCGTGTTAAACGGTGATATTTCCTTGCATTTTTAGCTTTATACTGGTAAAATAAATCAGTTGAACATTTATTATTGCGAGGTGCGTTCATGTACTTAAAAGCACTGGAAATACAGGGATTCAAATCTTTTCCCGATAAAACGGTGCTGACCTTTGGCAGCGATATTACAGGTATCGTGGGACCCAACGGCAGCGGCAAATCGAATATATCCGACGCCATCCGGTGGGTAATGGGTGAAATGAGCACCAAAGCCCTTCGCGGCGGTAAAATGGAAGACGTTATTTTCGGCGGCACCATCAAGCGTCCCCAGGTGGGGTATGCCGAGGTATCGCTGGTGATAGACAATACGGCGAACATCTTCCCTCTGGAAACTCCCGAGGTCATGGTAACCCGCAGATACTTCCGCTCGGGAGACAGCGAATACTATATCAACAAGCAGTCTGCCAGACTGAAAGATATTGTCGAACTGTTTATGGACACCGGTCTTGGCAGGGAAGGCTATTCACAGATAGGTCAGGGCAAGATAGACGAAATCATCTCCGTCAAAAGTGCGGACCGCAGAGAGATTTTTGAAGAAGCCGCAGGTATTTCAAAATACCGCCACCGTAAGGAAGAGTCCGAGCGCAAGCTCAAAAACACCCAGGACAACCTTACCCGAATCAACGACAAAATTGCCGAGCTTGAGCTGTCTGTGGAACCTCTCCGTGAGCAGGCGGCAAAGGCAAAACGTTACCTTATCCTGCGCGACGAACTGCGCAGCCTTGAAGTCACCGTATGGCTCGACAATCTTGAAAAACATAAAGTCACCGCTGCCAAGGCAGTGGCGGATTACGAAACGGCAAAGCTCCAGTCCGAACAGGTGCAGGGCGAGCTCAATAAGCTGTATGCCGATTCCGACGCGGTTTCGGAAAAAATGCACCGGTGCGACAGCGACACTGAGCAGATGCGAACAGAACTGGCCGCTTTTGAAGCAGCAGGCGCAGAAACAGAGAGCGCAATAGCCGTTGCCCACACCAATCTCGACAACTACCAGACCAATCTGGAAAAACTGCGCAAGGACCTGACCGACCAGAGCGACAGAAGCGGCGGCATTATGGCCCAGCTGGAAAGCAGAAGACTGCGCATAGCAGAGATAGAGCAGGAGATAGCTCAGAAACAGCAGGAACGTGCCGAGATATCCGAAAAGACCGATGCTCTGGCAGCCAGCGCAGGGGACCTGACCCAGCGTCTGGAGGCACTGAAGGCTCAGCAGACCGATAAACTTGAGCAGGCGTCTCATCTTGAAACCGAGATTTCCAATCTTGCAGGCAGCGTTCAGATGCTTTACGACAGAGACGGCGACATCAGTCGTGAACTTGCCGGCCTTGAGGAGAAAAAGAACGATGCCCGGAAAGAACTGGACAGCTGCGTCAAATCTCTGAAAGAGGCTGAAGACAAGGCTCAGTCCCTGTCCAACACCGTCAACGGTTATCAGCTGAGAATGAAAGCCCGGAGCGATAAGGCAGAAAGCCTTAACCAGAAGCTCATGAAGCTGACGGTAGACCGCCAGTCACTTCAGGGCCGCATAGATATGCTCACCGAAATGGAGCGGGATTACGAGGGTTACAACAAAGCTGTCCGCCTTGTTATGGCGGAAAGCGAAAAGGGCAGACTGAAAAATGTCTACGCTCCCGTTTCCAAACTGGTGCAGACCGACGACCAGTACACAGTGGCTATAGAAACAGCACTGGGTTCTTCTATGCAGAGCATCGTCGTGCAGTCCGAAGCCGACGGCAAAAACGCCATTGAGTTCCTTAAAAGAAGAGACGGAGGCAGAGCCACATTCCTGCCTGTCACTGCCATCAAAGGCAATCGCATAAGCGAATCCGGACTTGACGGCCAGCCCGGTTTTGAAGGCATTGCCTGCGACCTTGTCCGGTTTGACAAACGCTTTGAAGGCATATTCCGCAATCTTTTGGGAAGAACTGTAATTGCGGAAAATCTTGACAAGGCCATTGCCATAGCCAAGAAATACTCCCACCGTTTCAGAATAGTTACTCTGGACGGTCAGGTGCTGAACTCCGGCGGTTCCATGACCGGCGGCAGTACGTCCAAGAATTCCGGCATCCTGTCCCGTGCCAATGAACTGAAACGCCTGCATCAGCAGATGGAACTGCTGAAAAAGGACCACGAAGATATGGAACAGCAGGCTGCCGAAGCAAAGCGTCAGGCAGAAGCTGTTGAATATGAGCTTTCCGTAGCGCAGGACGAGCTTCGTGCGGCTCAGGACGAGGTGCTGAAACTGCAGGGCCTCGAAGGTCAGCATCGTCTGCTGTGCGAAAGCCTTGAAGATGCCGAAGAAACCCTGCGTTCCGAAGCTGAGGGCATCAAAAACAAACTCAGCGAAAACGAAGAAAAGATCAACAGCCTGCGTATCCAAAGCAACAGCCTCAAAGCTGAAGCCGAAGAGGTTCAGCAGCAGTATACCCTCCTTTCCGGAGATGCCCGGGAACTGGAAGAAGAAAACAACTCTCTTGCGGATGCTCTGGCGGCGATCCGTGCAGCTCAGGCTGCACTGGAAGCGGAACAGTCCGCCACCACAGGCGGCATAACCGAACTGCAGTCCCTTGCGGCAGCCATCGAAGGCGACCGCGAACAGAGCGAAAAGGCTGCCATGGAACTGGAATCTCAGATAGACGCGGTGCAGAAAGACATTGTCCGCCTGACCGACGAACTGGAGCAGAACCATAAGCAGACTCAGGAATTCCGCAGCAAGATCAGCGCACTTATCGAAAGCAAGCTGGAACTTGAGGGTGAACGTACACGTCTGGACAGAGCAGTTCAGGAAAAGAACCGTCAGCTTGTGGTGGTGGAAAGAGAAACCGCCAGACTCGAACAGAAAAAAGCCACTTCCGATCTGGAGGAAAAGCAGATTGTCGACAAGCTCTGGGACAATTACGAACTCACCGTCACCACTGCCGAGCAGATACGGCTCGAAGACATGAGCACCTCAAAAGCCAACAGACGCATCAGCGAGATCAAGAAGGAAATAAGCTCCCTCGGTACGCCCAATATCGGTGCCATCGACGAGTTTGAACGTGTCAACACACGCTACGAATTCCTTACCGGTCAGCGTGACGATGTGGAAACAGCCAAGGCCGAGCTTGAAGGCATCATTGGCGACATCACTGCCCAGATGAAGGTCATATTCGTCGAGCAGTTCGCACTTATCAACGAAAGCTTCAAAACCACGTTCACCGAGATATTCGGCGGCGGCAAGGCAGAACTGATCCTGGAAGACGAAAACGACGTTCTGGGCTGCGGCATCGAGATAAAGGTCCAGCCTCCCGGAAAACAGGTCAAGACAATAACCCTGCTGTCCGGCGGCGAAAAGGCTTTTGTGGCCATTGCGCTGTACTTCGCCATACTCAAGGTCAGCCCCACACCCTTCTGCGTCATGGACGAAATAGACGCAGCTCTGGACGACAACAACGTCCGCCGTTTTGCGGCTTACCTGCGCAAACTGGCAGACAAGACCCAGTTCATCGTCATCACCCACAGACGCGGCACCATGGAAGAAGCAGACGTGCTTTACGGCGTGACCATGCAGGAACAGGGCGTGTCCAAAATGCTGACCCTTGACCTTGACCAGATGTCAAAACAGATGAACATAAACTGATCTCAGAAAGGAACCAACCATGGGATTTTTTGACAAGATAAAAGAGGGCCTTTCAAAAACAAGAAAGGCTATGAGCCTCGATAATGTTATTGCTTCCTTTAATGGTATAGACGACGATTTTTACGACGAGCTTGAAGAAAGCCTTATAATGGCCGACCTTGGCGTAGACACCGCCATGAAGGCAGTAGAACTGCTCCGTGAACGTGTGGCCATCAACAAATACAGAACTCCCGAAGAGGTAAAGCAGTCCCTCAAGCAGATCCTTGTTATGATGCTGAACGTGGGCGACAGCAGCCTGAAAATGGACACCAAGCCCTCGGTCATCCTTATGATAGGCGTCAACGGTGTGGGCAAAACCACCACCATCGGCAAGCTGGCAAACCAGCTCACCCCCGACGGCAAGCGTGTTCTGCTTTGCGCAGCCGATACTTTCCGCGCTGCAGCAGCAGATCAGCTGGAGATCTGGGCAGACCGTGCCAACGTGGATATCGTCCGCCAGAACGAAGGCTCCGATCCCGCATCCGTGGTGTTCGATGCCATCACCTCCGCCAGAGCCAACAAGTCTGACGTTGTCCTGTGCGATACCGCCGGCAGACTCCACAATAAGCAAAACCTTATGAACGAGCTGAACAAAATCAGCCGCATCATCGACCGTGAGCTGCCCGGCTGCGACCGCGAAACTCTGCTGGTACTGGACGCCACCACCGGCCAGAACGGTCTTACTCAGGCAAAGCAGTTCAAGGAAGCTGCAGGCGTTACCGGTCTGGTGCTCACCAAGCTGGACGGCACAGCCAAGGGCGGCATAGTGGTTGCCGTGGCAAACGAGCTGCAGATCCCCGTAAAGTACATCGGTGTCGGTGAACAGATAGACGACCTGATGCCCTTTGATGCCCACGACTTTGTGGAGGCGCTGCTGTAATGAAACTTGTACTCGCCAGTAAAAATAAGAAAAAACTCAAGGAAATGACCGATATTCTGCAACATTTGGGCGTGGAAATCGTCTTACAGTCAGAGATAGGTATTGATGTCGACGTGGAAGAAACCGGAACAACTTTTGCGGAAAACGCCTTTTTGAAGGCAGAAGCCGTGTGCAAAGCCTCCGGTATGCCAGCCATTGCAGACGATTCCGGCCTGGTGGTGGACGCTCTGGACGGTCGACCAGGCGTTTACTCCGCCCGTTACGGCGGCGACAAATGCGCCGATGATATCCAGCGCTATCAGCTGCTGCTGGCGGAAATGGACGGGAAAGAAAACCGTTCCGCCAGATTCGTAAGCTCCATCTGCTGCGTATTTCCCGACGGTCATACCGTAACTTCCGAGGAGTGCTGTGAAGGCTTCATTACCCGCAGCCCTGCCGGTGAAAACGGCTTTGGCTACGACCCCATCTTTGTCGTGGCCGGCACCGATGTGACCATGGCAGAAATGACGGAAGACGAAAAAAACCTCATATCCCACAGAGGAAAGGCCATTCGTGCCTTTGAAGAAAAACTGCGTAAGGACGGTGCAATATGCTGACAAGTAAACAAAGGGCGGAGTTCCGTGCTCAGGCAAACTCCCTCAAACCCATGCTCCATATCGGTAAAGACGGCATTTCAGACGCCCTTGTGGCTCAGGCCAAAGAGACGCTGCTGGCTCACGAACTGGTAAAATGCCGCGTTCTGGAGACCGCTTTGCTGACCGCAAACGAAGCTGCCGACGCTCTGGCAGAAGCCACCGGTGCCGATTTCGTATCTGCTGCCGGTTCCACCTTCGTTATATACAAAAATAACCCCAACAAGAACAATCCCAAGCACGCTGTTGCCAGGGTCAAGCGCAATCCCGTCAAGGAAGGTGCAAAAGCCAGAGCAGCCAGAGCAAAGATCCAGCGTGAAAAGAGAAACGAATACTTCAAAAACAAGGCTATCGAAGAAAAGAGCGCTAATAAATGAGACTGGGTATTCTCGGAGGTTCTTTCAATCCTCCTCATCCAGGGCATATAAGATATGCGCTGGGAGCTGCAGAGCATCTGAAACTTGATAAGGTCATGATGGTGCCTGCAGCCGATCCACCCCACAAAACGCTGGCTTACGGATCTCCCGAACCTGCAAAAAGGCTCGAAATGTGCCGTCTTGCGGCAAAGAACCATCCTGTGATCGAAGTCAGCGACATAGAGCTTCGGCGGGAAGGCAAAAGCTATACCGTGGATACTTTGGGCGAAATAAGGAAAAACTATCCGGACGATGAACTGTTCCTTATCATGGGCATGGATATGTTTTTGTCTTTCGACAAGTGGTATATGCCCGAAACCATTTGCTCAATGGCAACTGTTGTCATGGCATGCCGGGAAGGGAAAGACAGCTCTCGCCAAGACCTTGCCGACATGATGGAGAAGAAGATTGTTTCCGGGTTCGGCGGCAGTGTTGTGCGCATACCGCTGGACTATATCGAAATGTCTTCCACCACTGTCAGACGTATGCTGGTGTTTGACTGCGGAGAGTATTGCCTGAACAGGGATGTCTGGGACTTTATCCTCAAAGACGGCGCATACACCACAGGCCAAAACAGAAAAGGACTTGCTCTCGACGAACTTCGCGCAGATGCTTACAGCCTCCACGACGAAAAGCGTATCCCTCACGTCTCCGGCTGCGAGGAAACTGCCGCAAAGCTGGCAGAACACTGGAAAACCGACGTGGAGTCTGCCCGAAGAGCTGCCATACTGCACGATGTCACCAAAGCGGCAAAATTGCCGCAGCAGTTGATATTGGCAGAAAGATATGGTATCATTGATAAGATGGACGCAAAGCGGTTTCCCACCGTGAACCATGCGTTCACAGCTTCTGCCGTGGCGCAGCATGTCTACGGCGAAAGCGAAGAGGTGTGTTCGGCTGTTCGCTGGCATACCACCGGCAAAGAGAAGATGTCGGTTTTGGAAAAGATAATATATATCGCGGATTTTATCGAACCCACCAGAACTTTTGATGGCGTGGATCATTTCCGCGAATTGGCTTATAAAGATTTGGACGAATGCCTTTGCCGGTCTTTGGAACACTCCCTCAATTATCTTGCTGGCAGGGAAGTGGACATTCACCCCATGACAAGACAGGCATATGAATTCGCCGCAGCACAATGCGAAAGGAAAGGCATTATATGAAACTGTTCGGCAACAGCCGCAAGAGCAAACACAGCGGCAAAGGGGCGGCAGCTTACGATGAAGAAACAGCCGTCGGATTTGAAGAAGAAATATACGAAGCTGAGCCGGCTGATGAAAAGGCAGTCGCTGCTCCCGTTTCTGATGAAGAATACGAAGAAGCGGACGATTTTGAAGAACCCTCCAAAAAACGTGGTCTGACAGGTCTGCAGAAAGGAC
>JAZULX010000041.1:0-9069 GCA_045603325.1 Oscillospiraceae bacterium
GCTTTGAAGACTGCAACTCCTGTAGCCACCGGTCTTGCAGCTTCTCCCGGTGCTGCATGCGGTGCTGTTTACTTTACCGCTGCTGACGCTGCTGTGGCTGCTGCCAACGGCCCTGTTCTTCTTGTTCGAACCCTCACCTCTCCCGAAGATATCGAAGGTATGAACCTGTCTCAGGGTATTCTTACCGCTACCGGCGGTATGACTTCTCACGCCGCTGTTGTTGCTCGTGGTATGGGCACTTGCTGTGTTTCCGGCTGCAGTGAACTTGTTATTTACGAGGCAGAAAAGTATTGTACCATCGCCGGCAACGTTGTCAAAGAAGGCGAATTCGTATCCATAGACGGCTCCACCGGTAAAGTTTACATCGGTAAGATCCCCACTGTCGACGCTACTGTCAGCGGTGACTTCAGCAAAATCATGGATTGGGCCGACGAAGTTCGCACCTTGAAGATTCGCACCAATGCAGATACTCCTGCCGATGCCGCTCAGGCAGTTGCTTTCGGTGCTGAAGGTATTGGTCTTACCCGTACCGAGCATATGTTCTTCGATGCAGATCGTATCCCCGCTGTCCGTGAAATGATTATTTCCCGTACTACCGAACAGCGTAAAGCGGCTCTTGCCAAGCTCCAGCCCATGCAGAGAGGCGACTTTGAAGGCATTTTCAAAGCTATGGAAGGCCGTCCCGTTACTATCCGACTGCTGGATCCTCCCCTGCACGAGTTCCTGCCCACTGCTGATGAAGATATCGCAGCCCTTGCTGTTGAGATGGGCGTAACCTTCGATCAGCTGAAAGAAGCTGTTGCTTCCCTCCACGAAACCAACCCCATGATGGGTCACCGTGGCTGCCGTCTGCCTGTTACATACCCTGAAATCGCCGAAATGCAGGCTACCGCCATTATCGAAGCTGCTATTAATGTCAAGCGTGAAACCGGTCTTGATATAGTTCCCGAAATCATGATTCCTCTGACTTGCGAAGTTAAGGAACTCGCTTTCGTTAAGAAGATTGTTGTGGATACTGCCGACGCTATCATCGCTGCTTCCGATGTCAAGGTCAATTACATGGTCGGTACCATGATTGAAATCCCCAGAGCAGCTCTTACCGCTGATGAAATCGCAAAGGAAGCCGAATTCTTCAGCTTCGGCACCAACGACTTGACCCAGATGACCTTTGGCTTCAGCCGTGATGATGCCGGCAAGTTCCTGCCTTCTTACTACGAACGCAATATTTTCGAGAAAGATCCTTTTGCTTCTGTTGACCAGAACGGTGTTGGCAAGCTTGTTGACATGGCTTCCAAACTGGGACGTTCCACTCGTCCTGACATCAAGCTTGGCGTCTGTGGCGAGCATGGCGGCGATCCTGCCTCCATCGAGTTCTTCCACAAGGTTGGTTTGAACTATGTTTCCTGCTCCCCCTTCCGAGTACCCATTGCAAGACTTGCTGCTGCTCAGGCCGCAATCAACGATAAGTAATATTCTGAATCCCCGGCTGTATCAGCCGGGGATTTTACTATTCACTTTTTGAAGAAAACACTTTTCCACAATGAATTTATCCACTTTTACACATTTGCCCGGTGGATAAATCGCTTTTCCACTTCCCTGCTGTTGATAAGTGGAAAACATATATGTGGAAAAAGCTGCCATAATGAACCAGACTTGTTCGTTATGGCAGCTTAGTATTATTTCTTTGTTACAATGTCGTCTTTTGCTTTATAGATGCTGTTTTCGGGAACAACACCGCGAACAGATGAAGTGGGATAAATATTGCTGCTGCGGCCAACTACTGTACCGGGATTGAGTACGCTGTTGCATCCAACTTCAACGTTATCTCCAAGGACTGCACCGAACTTCTTGCGTCCTGTGGGAATTGCTTCATCTCCACTCTTGACAACAACAAGAGTTTTATCACTTTTCACATTGGATGTGATAGATCCTGCACCCATATGAGCTTTGTATCCAAGGATGGAATCGCCTACATAGTTGTAATGAGGTGTCTGGACATTATCGAACAGGACGACATTTTTGAGTTCAACAGAGTTGCCGACAACACAGTTTTTGCCGACTATTGCACTTCCACGAATAAATGCGCAATGGCGTATTTCTGCTCCGCTGTCAATAATGCAGGGTCCAGCAATGAATGCAGACGGAAAAACCAGTGCATCCTTTGCTATCCATATATTCTCTGCAGCATGATCGTATTTCTCAGGGTCAAGTGTGGGACCGAGTTTGAGAATGAAGTCTTTGATATCATCCAGAACTTCCCAGGGGTATTCCCTGCCCTCAAAAAGTTCTGCTGCAATTGTCTTTGAAAGATCCAGCAGTTCAGTAGTTTTATACATTACTTTTTCACCTCTATAAGATGACCTTTTTTGTCCATTACATCAATGACTCTGTCAACCATCTGTTCGCACAGTGCGAAGGAGCCTGCTTCAACCATTACTCGCAGCACAGGTTCAGTACCGCTTTTGCGAAGAAGTATGCGACCGTCTGAACCGAGCTCGGCAGTTACAGCGTCACAGGCAGCCTGGACATCAGCATCGTTCATAGTTGTGTCCTTATCGGTTACCTTGACATTCTTCAGCACCTGAGGATAAGTTACCATGGGTTTTGCAAGGTCAGACAGCTTCATTTTCTTGTCCATTATTACCTGCATGATCTTAATTGCGGTAAGCAGACCGTCACCGGTGTTTGCAAGTTTGCCAAAAATGATATGGCCTGACTGTTCGCCGCCGATAAGATGGCCGTTCTGCCGCATGTTCTCGTAGACATATTTATCGCCTACGGCAGTTTTTTCGTAGCCTATACCGAGCTTATCCAAAGCCTTATACAGGCCAAAATTGGACATTACGGTGGTTACAACTTTTGTATCGCCAAGCTGGCCTTTTTCTTTCATATAGCTGCCAATGATGTACATTATCTTATCGCCATCAACCAATTCGCCTTTCTCGTCAACAGCAAGGCAGCGGTCAGCGTCACCGTCGAAAGCGAAGCCTACATCCAGTCCGTTGTCAACTACATATTTCTGCAATCCTTCAATATGAGTAGATCCGCAGTCACGATTGATATTTGTACCGTTGGGAACATTATTGATAACATAAGTATCGGCACCAAGGGCATCAAACACACTCTTTGCCATGGACCATGTGCTGCCGTTGGAGCAATCCAGACCTATCTTCATGCCTTTATAGGAGTTAAGCGCATTGCTGATTAGATAAGCCACATAGCGGTTACGACCTGCTGAATGATCCACAGCCATACCGATATCTTCGCCTTTGGCAAGAGGAGCTTCCCCGGATCCGTCAAGATAAGCCTCAACCGCATCAATAACGGCATCTTCCATCTTTTCACCGCTGCCATTAATCAATTTAATGCCATTGTCCATGTAAGCGTTATGGCTGGCAGAGATCATAATACCGCAGTCGAAATCTTCAGTACGGGCAATATGGGATACACTGGGAGTTGTTGTGACATGCATAAGGTACGCATCTGCACCGGAAGCAGTAATGCCGGCAGTGAGAGCACATTCATACATATAACTTGACAGACGTGTGTCCTTGCCGATAACAATTTTTGCTTTATGATCCTTACCATAATACCAACCCAGGAAACGGCCTATTTTAAAAGCATGGTCAACGGTAAGATCAACATTGGCTTCACCGCGGAAGCCGTCGGTTCCGAAATATTTAGACATATCGTTTTCCTTTCCATATTCGCACAACAAACGCAGAACTGCCCGCTTTTAAACAGGCAAACCTGCGTTTGCTGGTATTGTTCAGTTAAGAGCGGCAGCAGCTTCGTAGTCGAGGTAAACTTCAACGTTGGGATGCAGCTGCAGCACAGAAGCAGGAACACTTTCGGTGACTTCGCCCTGAATGGTGGCCTTGATAATATCTGCCTTTGCAGAGCCGATAGCCATAAGAATAACACTCTTGGCGTTCATGACGGTCTTGATACCCATGGTGACAGCGTGGGTAGGAACTTCATCGATAGAGTTGAAGAAACGCTTGTTCGCCTGACGGGTAGAATCGGTCAATTCGACCATGTGAGTAATTGAACCAAAGGGGGTTTCAGGCTCGTTAAAGCCGATATGACCGTTGTTGCCGATACCAAGCAGCTGAATCTCGATACCACCGGCAGCTTCTATTGCCTTATCATAGGCAGCAGCAGTTTCAGCGGAAGTGTCCAGACCGGAAGGTACGTTAGTTTTTGCGATATCTATATCAATCTTGCTGAAAAGATTTTCATTCATGAAATAGCGGTAAGACTGGTCGTGGGTACCGTCGAGACCAACATACTCGTCCAGATTGAAGGAAGTTACGCCCTTGAAAGATACTTTTCCGTCAGCGCACAACTGAGCAAGTTCTGCATAAAGACCAAGAGGAGTGGAACCGGTAGCAAAACCAAGCACTGCATCAGGTTTTTCTGCCAGCAGATCGACGTATCTCTTAGCAGCCATTTTGGCTATGTTTTCCGGAGTATCAATGTATATCTTCATTATGTTTTCTCCTTTCAAATTGGCTAAAACTAAAATAAAATATCAAAAAATAAATGTCAATAGAAAATTGGCGTTTGGTCAATTATGAATCCTGGGGTCGGACATAACTGAAACTTATGAACAGTTTAAAGCCTATTGTAATCCTCAGGAGTATTGACATTCAGAAAGGAATCATCCGAAAAGCTATCCAGTTCAGTCTCATCAACGAATCTGGCACTGATGCGGTCCACAAGCCCCATAATGCTGCGTTTTCCGTTATCAAGCTCGTCCTGCAGATGAGGAAGTATCCCCTTGGAAAAGACACTGAAAGCCGTTTCGACTTTTCCATTAGTCCGTCTAATTAAGCAAGCATCAAAGTCACCCATCATTTCAACCAATTGAACGGCGATTTCAGGGTCAGCAAAAGGCATATCGGTGGCGCAAATGAAAACATTATTGCCCTTTGTGCCTTTGATGGCAGCCATAAGTCCGGATAACGGTCCGAGGGACTCTTTATCATCATGGATTATTCCGGGACCCGAAAGCTGAGAATTGGCAGAAACAGAAAGATAAACATTTTCAAAGTACTGAGAAAAATCGTCAAGCAGTTTCTGAGAAAAAGTCGTATCCCCTATTTTCAGTTGACTTTTATCCCGGCCCATTCTGGAGCTTTTTCCACCGGCCAGTATAACTGCTGAAGTGTTTGAAATCTTCATCAATAATTTGCCTCCAGAGCGCCAAAACGGCAGGCATCAATACATGCAGGCTTGAGTCCGATGTTAACTCTGTCTATGCATCCGTCGCACTTGTAAGCCGTATCGCCTTTTCTGACCGCACCATAAGGACAAGCATTGGAACAGGCACCGCAGGACATGCATTTTTCGGCATCAATCAGTACAATTCCAAGACTGTTTTTATTAATTGCGCCAAATTTGCAAACAGACATACAAGCCGGCTCGTCACAATGGACACAGAAATTCATATCAAAGCTCAAAACAGAAGAATCTTTCCGTTCACATACATGACGAAGAGGTATCTGTGTCTCAAGATCGGTGTTATTTCTGTCCATACAAGCAACAACACAGGCTCCGCAACCGGTACACTGTTCGCTGTTGAATTTGAATAAACCGCTGCTGCCTGAAACAGAAGGCATATCATCCGCTTTATTTCCTTTGGCCACAAGTTCAATTTTGCATCTTATGGAACGATAGCCTGGGAATCCCGAAAATGGATCATTGTGACCAACAGGAATAATGGAGTTTACATCAGCTTCACTGTATCCGTGAAACAAAACAACCACGTCTTTGCGGTTAAGGTTGGTGATATTTGCCTTGAGTTCAAGACTTCCTGCTGATGTAGATAGCGATATTATGTCACCTTGTTCAATACCTAGTTTGAGAGCAGTTTCTGGATTTATGTCAACCATAGCGTCTTTACGCAAGCTTCTTGCCCAAGGTATGGTGTGGAATCTTGAAGCGAAAGCGTTGGGCAATCTGCCACCGGAACAAAGTATAAGCGGATACTCTTCCGGATCTGCATCATCATAAGGATCGTAGTATTTAGGCAAAGGCTCATAACCATGCTTTTCTGCCAATGAAGAATGAAGCTCGTATTTACCGGAAGACGTATAGAATTTCAACTCACTATCAGCGGGTAAAGGCGGCAGTGACATTATTCCTTCTTCTTTCAGTTCATCGAGTTCAACACCCAGAGGCTCAAGCATGCTCCTGCAGCAAGCATCATATCCGGCAGTAAGCAACTCATCATCAAGTCCCAGATATCTCGCAAGATCACAAACAATATCGGTATCAGAACGGCTTTCATAAAGAGGTTCAATGGCATTTTTATAATACAGAAGCTGACGCCCTGATGCTCTCAGTTCGCTTCGCTCAAAGGACGTACAGGCAGGCAAAACGATATCAGCATACTTTGCTGTGTCAGACAGGAAGATATCAGCACAGGCAAAAAAGTCGATACTCTCCAATGCTTTAAACATTGTGCCGCTGTCTGGGAACAACCTGGCGTTCATGCCAAGGGCAAACAGTGCTTTAACAGGATATGGTTCACCCGTCAAGATATGATTTGTGAGTTCCATGGCTTGGTATTCGTCAATGCATTCACTCCAAAGAGGATACTTCTTACTGCCAATTTTGGGTTTAGTGCCGGTAGGCCTCACATCGTCAACAAACTTTTCTTCATTCAAAACCGTAAATGCCGCAGGATCCTGAGCCTTGAAGGGTTTGTTGCCGCCTTTTTTTACATAAGCACCTGTCAGAGCCATAAGCGCATTGACAGCGCGGAAATTCTGAACACCATTTTTATGATGTATCATTCCAGCGTTACCCTCAATCATGCAAAGGGGCGGATTATTGACAATTATGTCAACTGCTTTGAGATAAGTCTCAACAGGAACTGTAGTGATTATGTTAATCAGCTCGGGGGTAAATTGCTCAACGTACTCAGCGTATTCACCAAAGCCAATAACGTACTTGTCAATGAAATCCAAATCGACAGCACCACGATGGATAAGCTCTCTGGCAATGCCCATAGCAAGAGCACCATCAGTTCCCGGCTTGATTTGGAGATGAACGTCTGCCAAACGCATAACTGCTGGGGTCTGCTTGGGATCGACAATAATAATTTTTGTGCCCTTTGCCTTTGCCGGTTCAAGGTTTGGCATTGGCAGATTGGAGTAATATGTATTATATCCCCAGCCGATAACAACTCCGGCATTCATAACATCAGGCTGAGTCATGCAGCCGGAAGAACACTTGTTTGCAACAACTGTAGCCTGGAAACACGAACTGGATTCGGAACCGTAATTCAAAGTACCGAAGCTGTGAACCAGTCTGTGAAGATAGGGTCGATACCACTTGGTGTACCCCGTATAGAAAGCCACGCTGTCTGCGCCATATTCAGCCTTGTATCCGTTGAGCTTATCGGCAATTTCGTAGAGCGCTTCATTCCAGCTGATTGGAACAAACTCTCCTTCTCCCCTTTTACCAATGCGTTTAAGGGGAGTTTTTATTCTGTCCGGACGATATACATACTGGCGTGATGCATAGCCTTTTGCACAGAGAAATCCTCTGCCAACTGTACTGTCTCTGTCCGGTTCAACACCAATAATCTTGCCGTCTTTTATGAACGAGCGTACAGGGCAACCGAAGCTGCATATATCACAGGGACTTGTTGCCGCAACAGTACCATCTCCGAAGACTTTAATAATTTCACTGTTATTCATACTGACCTCCATGCTCAAATACGGTTTGAGATTCTTGACAGTTACACTGACTTTATTATATATTTGTATTATAAACGATAAAGACAAAGAGGGATACTGAAATGAAGTACGATTTCGAAACCAGAAACCCAAAAGAAAATGTTATACATCCCATGTTAAAAGAAAGTGGAATCACAGATCCATCACTGATCCCTTATGCTATCGCTGAGATGCGTTTTGACATCGCTCCTGAGATCAAAAAAGGTATGCATGAATGTGTTGATACCTGTCATTTCGGTTATTCAGGCGCAGGTGAAAGTTATAACGAAGCCGTCAAAGGCTGGATGAAGCGCCGCCATAACTGGGAAATCGAGTCCGAATGGATTAGCCAGAGCTATGGCATTGTCTCTGCTTTGGGCAACAGTGTTCTGGCCTTTACCGAACCCGGTGACGGTGTAATCATCCAAAGCCCGGTTTATCCTCCATTTTCCGGTGTTGTTGGCAGCAATGGAAGAAAAACTCTTGTAAATAAACTCGTTCGCGTTGGCGATACATATGAGATTGACTTTGTGGATTTTGAAGCCAAAGCAAAGGAAGCCAAGCTGTTCCTGCTTTGCTCACCCCACAATCCTGCCGGACGAGTGTGGAAGCGCGAAGAGCTTGAACGAATGGCAAAGATCTGCCTTGAAAACGACATCATCATCGTTTCCGATGAGATCCATAACGACCTCATCATGCCCGGTTATGAGCATATAATCATTGCAAAGATACTGCCCGAAATTGAGGACAGATGCGTTGTTTGCACAGCTCCCAGCAAAACTTTCAACATTGCCGGTCTTTCCACCAGCAACATAATCATAAAGAATCCTGAGCTTCGTGAGAAATACAGCAAGTACGCTCCTCATTTCCTCAATGCAGCCGGTATTGCTGCATGTGAAGCCGCTTATAATGGAGCTGAAGAGTGGCTTGATGAGGCCCTTGAATATATTGACGGCAACCGTAAGTTTACAGAATCCTTCATTCATGAAAAGCTGCCTATGATTAAGACCACAAAGCTCGAAGGTACTTATCTCATGTGGCTGGACATGTCTGCTCTTGGACTTTCCAAAGATGATCTTCATAAGAAGCTGCGTGAAGAAGCTCAGTTTTTCGTCAACGATGGTGAAAGCTTCGGTCCCGGCGGTGAAGGCTTTGTCAGATTCAATATTGCCTGCCCCAGAAGATATGTTGAAGCTGCACTGACCAGGCTCGAAAAGGCAATTATCAAGTAAATAATTTTCTATCGAAGGGAACGGTCTTGGCTGTTCCCTTCAATTTTGTACAAATCACTAAGACCAATGGGTTCACCGCCCAAACCGATCAGTCCACTGCACCCTGC
>JAZULX010000042.1:0-2695 GCA_045603325.1 Oscillospiraceae bacterium
ATCTGTCATCACTGCAGTTGAGGATGATGCTGCCGAAGAAGTTGCCGGAATCCAGCAGCTCGTGAGCTTTGCGAACATCTTCCAGAGGGAAGGTGGCGCCGATATGGGGACGAATTTTCTGTTCTTTCAGCAGCTGGAACATTTCCTGCTTTTTCTGCTTGAGAAGCTCAGGCTTATCGTCGAAGAAGTGGAAAGAGAACACACGGATGCCGGGGCAATCGCCGAAACGGTCGGTCATGGCGGTTATGATGTTGCCTGTTTCGTCGCCCTTGGTGTGGTTGTAAATCAGTATGGTGCCCATAGGAGCCAGGAAATCCAGCTGACCGAGGAAGTCTTCGCCTACGGACTGGTCCATAATAATGTCTGCGCCCTTGCCATCGGTGAGGGCTTTTACTTTTTCGGATACGTTTTCGGTGGTGTAGCAGAAAACATCTGCATCGCCGATGGAACGCAGGTATTCACACTTTTCCTCAGTGCTGGCGCTGGCGATAACGCGGATGCCCAGCAGGGGAGCTATCTGGCAAACTGCGGTGCCCATGCTGCCGGCAGCGCCCTGAATGTACAGCGTTTTGCCCTCTGCGTGAGGGAAACACTCGGTGAGCATCCCCCATACGATAAGGGAGCTGGTTGCGATGGATGCCAGCGAAAGGTCGGTACCTTCGGGGATAGGGGTAACGAACTGCAGGGGAGCGACCTTGTATTCCGCATAGCATCCGCAGGCAATGGGGTGCTCGACGTATACGCGCTGACCGACTTCGTATTCGGTGACGTCTTTGCCAAGACCTGCAACTATACCTGCGCCATAAAGGCCGGGATAGAAGGGGAGAATATCGTTGGTCCAGGGGTAAGCACCGGTACGCATAAGCAGGTCAGGACGGGAGATTCCTGCACTCTGCATGCGGATAAGTATTTCGCCTTTGCCGGGAGAGGGAACAGGTATATCGATGACGTTCAAAACATCGGGACCGCCATGAGCGGTGAACTGTACAGCTTTCATTTTGTTGTCCTTTCAGATGTGCAAATAGTTGTTTTTATCATCATAGTTTGCAGATGGAAAAATGTCAAATACCTGCTGCGGAGATGCCAGAAAATTTCCGTATTTAGCACGGTGCATAGGACTTTTGCTGTCGATTAATGTAGAATATCAAGCAGATTGCTTTAAACAAAAGACAAGAAAGAGGTTGTTAATATGAAGAAAACAATAGCGATCTTTATGAGCATTGTTGTGATTCTGTCACTCATGTCGTTAAGCGTTCTGGCTGAATCCGATGTAGAACAGCAGGCAAAAGATCTGAAGAGTCTTGGATTATTCCAGGGGGTATCTGATACGGAGTTTGATTTGGACAGAAAACCCACTCGAACAGAAGCTCTTGTGATGCTTACAAGAGTTCTTGGAAAAGAAGATGAAGCCACGAACGGAGAGTATAAACACCCTTTCACTGATGTGGCTCAGTGGGCAGACGGATATGTTGGATACGGTTATAATAACGGTCTTACCAATGGTGTGTCGGATAATCTGTTTGGAGCTCGGAGCATAGCATCCAGCCAGATGTACCTTACGTTCATGCTTCGGGCTTTGGGCTATTCGGATGCAGAAGGTTTGGACTTTACATGGTCTGATCCATACGTTTTGGCTGAACAGGTTGGAATTATTGATGAAAATGTTGATTTGATTAACTTTACAAGGGCAGATGTAGTAAAAGTCAGCTATCTTTCTCTTTCTGCAAAACTGAAGGACAGTGATCTTACTCTGGCTGAAAAGCTGATCATGGAAGGCGTCTTTACTTTGGAATCTTATATTAGTATAGGCGGGACTGTTTCGGAAAGCGTTGTTTCCGCACTGGGTGCAGATACCGAACTTTTGACTTATGGCGGCTGATTAGTATTCAATGATTTGCTCACCCCGGCTTCCTTAGTATTGGGAACCGGGGTGATTGAACATATATTCAGAAATAGACGGTGGTTGCGTTTTTGACCAAAGGAAAGTACAATATAATCAAGGATATTGGGTGGTGGATATGAACAGAACTACAGACGAACTTTTTAGTGAACTTGCCAAAGCCGAAAGCTATTCGGAATACATAAAAGGCAACAGCGGAGAATTGCTGGACATGACGCTGGCCCAATGGCTGGAACAATATATGTCCGATAACGGATACGAAAAGAAGAGCGTTATTCAAAAATCCGAGCTGAACGAGATATATGCCTATCAACTGTTGTCGGGCGTCAGACGCCCGTCGCGAGATAAGCTGATCTGCCTTTGTATAGGTAAGGGGATGGAGCTTGAAGATGTGCAGAAGAGCCTGCGGTATGCAGGCCATGCCGAACTTTATCCACGGAACGGGAAAGACAGCGTAATAATCTTTGGCATTAACAATCACAAGTCTGTGTCACAGATAAACGAACTTCTTTTTGACAACGGAGAAGATACTCTTTAGGAGCTGCTTATGAGCTTTTTGACAGACGTTATCAGGGCTGATTACAAGTTGGTCAGGGTATTGAAAAACACCGAACGATCCAAAGTCATAGTGTATAAAAACCCTCAGCTTGACAGACGTATCGTCTGGCGGGAAGCGGCTGTGAATATTGAGGTGTTCCGTTTGCTGATGGGGATAAGCTATCCCGGTTTGCCCGAGGTGTATGCCATCACGGAGCATGAGGGCAAAAATGTCATCCTCGAACAGTTCATAGACGG
>JAZULX010000043.1:0-4543 GCA_045603325.1 Oscillospiraceae bacterium
ATTGAAATTGCCAAAGGCAATTTCGTGAGGTCAAGTCTTTGGCTTGACTTTGGGGTTACGAGTCCCTTCACGTCGTCGCGGACTTCGTATCGTTCGCGACGGCGCTAATAGCGCCATCTCTCATTCACTTCGTCGCTCCTCCTTTCCAAATCGAACCCGCTTTGCTGGGCTTCGATTTGGTATACAGAACAACGTATAATGTGAATCTCTTTTTCAACAAAACTGACGGCTTGGATTAATACCGCGAATCCTCCGGCTTGCCTTTGTAAAACCGCTCATGGCAGGCTTTGAAGAACGCGTCAATATTCTCCCAACTTGTCAGCGGTGGAATATCGCAGCCGGAAGAGGGAAGGTAGTTCTTATACTCACCACAACGATCCACCATTTCCTTTGTGGCGGCATAGACGCTGGATGTATCTCCGGCAAAGAGCTGCCCTGCCGGGTCCAGGTTGCCGAAAATGGGGATATTTGGCGGCATTTTTTGGAGAAGCTCTTCCAGATCCACGGCATTGCCAAAATGGTAGCCGGCTGCGCCTATGGATGTCAACTGATCGGCCATGTATTTGGTGGATTGGCCGCAGTTGTGGTAGATTACGATGAATTCATCGTCCTGAACCGCGTCAACAATTTGGGTAACGTATGGCGTGGAAAATTCCTCAGCCAAGGTGGGAGACAGAAGCCCCGTCAGGGGTTCTGCCAGCAGTACGCCGTTGGCTCCGGCAGCTTTGAAAGCCAGAATGTAATCGGTGATGAATTTGGTGGTCTTTTCCATGATGGTATGGACCATGTCCGGCTCATCAAAGCAGTATACCAGAGCGTCTTCAACGCCCATAAGCCTTCCCGCAAGGGAAAATGGCCCAATTGCACCTGCCAACACAGGCCGGTCGGTGATGAGATCCAGTGCTTTTTTCATGGATTCGATGTAAAGCCCGGTTCGACCGGCTCCAACTGCCGGAATTTCCAGCGCTTCGGCGGCATCCTCGTCGGTAACGAGTGCGCCTACCACTGTGGGAACTTCGCCGTCGGGCACGACTATATCAGCACCGAAAGCTTCGGCTTCAACGCTCAGATCCATAAAGCCAAGGGCGCAGAGCGTGGGCAGTTTTTCGGCTATAAGTGCCATGGCCCGGGCCTGCAGGTCACTGTCGGATATCAGTTCCCGGACAGATATGTCCATCAAGGTCACCGCAGGGAATGACAGAACAGGCATTGGCCTTTTGTCTTCGTTGGCAATGAGGTCAGCTACCCATTGGGTCATGTTTCTTTTCATGTTTTCTTCCTTTTGGATACTGCTCAGTCAAACAGGTGGGCAGGGAACTCAGGGTAGGCAGGATACTGCTCAGGAGGCAGAGGCGGATTTCCTGCTTTTGCAGGAGCATCTTCGGAAGCTTCTGCAGGAGGACCGCCAAAGGCTTCGCCTTCTGGCCCGGCAAGACCGCCAAGGATGCACAGCTTGTCGCCATACTGAGCAGTGAGAGCAGGGATGTCGTTGCAGTCGGCCTGAGCTTCCCATGCGGAAGCACCCATTTCCACAATGTCACCCACCAGAGGGCCGATTTTGCCGCAGCTGTGCTGGACAACAATGGCGCCGCCTTCGATGATGCAGTCGTAGATGCGTTTTATATGGGGCTTGATGACCTCACGCCACAGGTCGGGGTTCATAAATGTGCTGTTGGCAGTACCCCAGTCGTCGTGAACGTTGACAACGTCGGGTTTTGCGATGGAGATTGCCTTGGTCAGCAGAGCGATCTTGTAATCGGCAATGGCGCCGATAAGGTCTGAAAACTCTTCCGGTTCGCTGATGAGGTTTACAAGGCAATCCTCAAAACTGGTAAGGGAAGTGGCGCGTTCAAAGGGCCCCATGTAGCTGGTGAGGGTGACGACGTACTGATCCCTGTCGATTTCTTCGGATTCTTTGATAAAGGTGCTCCAGTCGAGCTTTTCCACGTTGGGGATCTTCAGCTCGTCGCGCCAGGATTCGATATCGCTGTAACGGGGCTCCTGATCAAGAGTGTAATGGCTTGCCTGAGCAGCGGCAGTCCAGTGGACACCGAAAACATCGTAACCGGTGCTGCCCATACCGCGTTCGTTTACGGGCAGTTCAATGTTTTTAATGCCGAACATGCCGGGATTCATGGTGAAGAACATCACCGGAGCTTCGCCTTCGTAGGGGAGGTGTTTGAGACAATTGAGTATTTTCTGTTTGTCAGTCATGGTTGTCGGTTGTTTCTGAAAGAAACGTCTCCTTTCGGTCAGTATTGCGGAGAAATTATGTATCAATTATAGTTCACAGGACAAATATTGTAAAGTAAAAAGCAAACAATGCACACCAGTTGCTTTAATGATGGTTTACATCGAAAACTAAATGCATTATAATTAAAAAGTTAGTATGCGAGCAATAATGTTCGAAAGAAAAGAAAGGAAAAAGAAAATGGCATATGTAATTGATCAGGCCCATTGCACATGTTGCCACAGATGCCGTGTGGAATGTCCCGTGGAAGCCATAACCTTCCGCAATGCAAAGTATTGGATAAACCCCGAAAAATGTATCGATTGCGGCCACTGCGTTGAAGTGTGCCACAACGAAGTTATCTCCAACCCCGATATTCCTCCCGTAAAGGCTGAGCCCCACGAGAAGATAGTCAAGGAATGCGATATCTGCGTTATCGGCGGCGGTGCTGCCGGTACTGCCGCAGCTGCAAGAGCTTCCGAAAACGGCGCAAAGGTCATCCTGCTGGAAAAGGGCAAGGAAGTTGGCGGCAGCGCATGGTACGCCCATATGTTCAAATCTCACTGGTCCGTATGGCACGAAGCAGCCGGCATTGCCGACCCCAGAGAAAAAGTCCTGCGCCAGTTTGAGAAAAAGACCAAAGGTCAGGCTGACGTTGAACTGCTGAAAAACCTGCTTGACGCAGACGTTGACCTGGTCAACTGGCTCATCAAAGATCACGATCTTGGCAAAGACTATGTCCTTGGCCCCTTCGGACCCGGCGGCGCCATGGGTCTTGTCAGCACCTATCACAATGATTACAACGCCATCCGTATCGATACCACCATCGGCCCCGGCGGCAACGGTTGGTGGCTGTGCCTGAAGCTCCTGAGCATTCTGGAGAAAAACGGAGGCGAAGCTCTGTATCACACTCCTGCCAAGAAGATCATGCTGGACGACGAAGGCAAGGTTTGCGGCGTTCTGGCTGAAGATGAAGGCGGCGAAATTGAGATCAAATGTAAGTCCGTTGTTGTGGCAGCCGGTGCATTTACCCACAACAAGGAACTGATGAACAGATTCCAGCCCCTGTTCTACGACGACGAAGGCAAGGAACCCGTACACCTGTTCACCTGCGCCCACTGCACCGGTGACGGTATCACCATGTGCGAAGAGATCGGCGCTGACATCGACTTCGAAAACCGTCGTGTCAACCTGTTTGGACCTGCCCGCCATCCCTATCCCTGCGTAACCCTCAACGCCAGCCGTGGTATGGGCAGCGTTAATGTTAACGCTGTTGGCGAAAAATACGAAGGCGCTTTCGGCATGACCGAAGTCAGCCCCCTGACTTTCCAGCCCAAGCGTTACCTGTGGTCAATCATGGACCATGCCATGGTTACCGAAAATATCGAAAAATCCATGAACCCTACCACCAAAGACGTTGTGGACATCGACCTTGACAAGTTCTTTGCCAAGTGGCCCGAAGTTCTGGACGAAGAAGAAGAGGCAGGCAGCCTTGTCAGAGCCGACAGCCTTAAGGAACTGGCTGAAAAGCTGGGCTTCGATCCCGAAAAGTTCCAGGCAATCATCGACGAAAGCAATGCCAACAGCGGCAAAATGCCCATGATGGGACCTCCTCATGGCGGCGACGATGATGAAGAAGGCCCCGGTGGTCCCGGTGGTCCCGGTGGTCCCGGTGGACCCGGCGGCCCCGGCGGTGACGATGACGACGATATGCCCAGCATGTTCCCCATGGGCGGCATGATGCCCGAACCCAAGAAGATAGAGACTGCTCCCTTCTATGCCTTCAAACTGAAGCTGTTCCACGAGAACGCTGTCGGCGGCATGAAGACCAACTCTGTTACCAACATTCTGGACAAAAACGGCAACCCCATTCCCGGTCTGTACGGTGCAGGCGACAATATTCGCGGCATTATGCTTCCCGGCGATATTGGTGTTCAGTACATAGAAAACGTACTGAGCGCACTGACTGTTGGTTTCTGCAGCGGCTATGTTGCAGGTCAGCAGGCCACCAAGTATGTAGGCAAATAAAAACTTAGGAAGTCCCGCAATTGCGGGACTGCCATTTTCAGCGTGTCAAAATAGTCTTTCAGACCATTTTGACACTAGTTTTTGCAGTTTGCTGCAGCGCACTCCGAAGAATGCATAGCATTCTTCCCCGCACGTTTGCAAACTGAGCAGAGAAATTTCCGACATACATGCTGACGGAAATTCCATATTGGATTCTTTTCGCTGACTTCGTCAGCGAACTCTACGAGGTTTTTTGACACCATCACTAAGGCAGTCCCGCAATTGCGGGACTGCCATTTTTTACAG
>JAZULX010000044.1:0-4924 GCA_045603325.1 Oscillospiraceae bacterium
ATTGATGTAACAGGCAACGTGGTGGGATTTGGCGGCAGAGTGCTGGACGACTCAACCCCCAAATATCTGAACTCACCGGATACGCTGGTGTTCAACAAAAGTAAAAATCTTTATGCCATCAACCTTGCGAAAAAAACAAAACAACGGCGCATAATACTGTGTGAAGGCAACATGGACGCAGTTATGCTGCATCAGGCAGGATTCGATTATGCCGTGGCATCATGCGGCACAGCGCTTACAGACGATCAGGCAAAACTGATTGCAAAATATGCTGACGAAGCCGTTATTGCTTACGACAGCGATGAAGCAGGAACAAAAGCAACAAAAAAAGCAATTACAATCCTTGAACGCCATGAGCTGAAAGTCAAAGTTTTGCGCATGGGTGACAGCAAGGACCCGGATGAATTCATAAAAAAACACGGCGCAGAAGCATTCAAAACGCTTATTGAACGATCAGAGAACCATATCGAATACCAGTTGCTGTCATTGCAGAACCAGTATGACCTGTCACTGGACGATAATAAGGTTGAATTCATAAAAGAGGCCACAAAGCTTATCGCATCACTGTCCAACGCTGTGTCCCGTGAAGTTTACGGAGCAAGAGCGGCGGAAGCAGCCGGTGTATCGCCGGATTCTTTGGCACTTGAAGTGGAACGGCTGCGTAAAAATCGCCGGCGTAAAGAAATAAAGGCCGAACAGCAGCAGATGCTTACTCCTGCCGATACGATGCAGCCAAAGGAACGGTCGCTCAGATACACCAATATCCGTTCCGCAAGGGCGGAAGAAGGTGTGCTGCAGCTGCTGATGCTTTCTCCGGAACTCATGGCAAACTGTGCAGCTATTCTTCTGCCTGAGCATTTCTCTTCTCCACTGCTGGGAAAGGTTTACGCTGCGTTTTTACAGTTGTTTGCCGAGGGCTTGAGCCTGCGAATTTCGGCAATAGAAGGTCAGTTGACCGAAGAAGAGATGAAACATATAGTTTCGGTTTTGCAGTCAGACCAAATCATTGGAGACCGCAAAAAGACTCTGTCTGACTATTGTGAGATAATCAAGACAGAATATGATAAACGAAAGTTTTCCGGTGAACAATCTTTGCTGGAACTTCGCGACAGCCTGAGAAAAAGAAAGGGGTATGAGGATGATGAATGAAAAGATCGACACTTCCATGGCAGCACCTGAAAATGTCAGTTTCGACGAGCTTATATCCAACGCTAAAAAGGAAGGTGGACTTGACTCCCAGAAGGTCATCAAAATCATCGATGAAAATGACCTCTCCACCGAACAAATTGCCAGACTTTATGCCGAAATTGATCAGGCCGGCGTAAATATCGCTGCCGACGGGCTGATAGACGAAGTTGCAGAAGACGATATTGCACCTACCGACAGCGATATAAAAAACGTTGGTGAAGAAGAGATTATCGATCCCGAAACCCTTGTGGAGAATTACAGTGTTGACGACCCTGTAAGAATGTATCTCAAAGAAATTGGTAAGGTGCAGCTTCTGACATCAGAGGAAGAAGTTGAGCTGGCCGAAAGAATGAGCCATGGTGATGAAGAAGCTCGTCATCGCCTTGCGGAAGCAAATCTGCGTCTTGTTGTTTCCATTGCAAAAAGATATGTGGGCAGAGGCCTGCAGTTTCTGGATCTTATCCAAGAAGGAAATCTGGGACTTATCAAGGCGGTGGAAAAGTTTGACCACACCAAGGGTTATAAGTTTTCCACCTATGCCACATGGTGGATCCGTCAGGCTATAACCCGTGCCATTGCCGACCAGGCCAGAACTATCCGAATCCCTGTACATATGGTGGAAACCATAAACAGGGTTGTGCGTACTTCACGTCAGCTTTCCCAGGAGCTTGGACACGACCCCAGCTCCGAAGAAATAGCCAAGGCTTTGGACATGACGGTGGAAAGAGTTAACGAAATATTGAAAATCTCCCAGGATCCAATTTCGCTGGAAACCCCCATCGGTGAAGAGGACGACAGCCATCTCGGAGACTTTATCAGCGATGATGATGTGGACGAACCGTCTGAAGCCGCTTCATTTATGCTTATGCGTGAACAGCTCACTGAGGTTCTGGGAACCCTGACTCCCCGGGAAGAAAAAGTACTTCGTCTGCGCTTTGGCCTTGAAGACGGCAGAGCAAGAACGTTGGAAGAAGTGGGTAAAGAGTTCAATGTTACCCGTGAACGCATCCGCCAGATAGAGGCAAAAGCACTCAGAAAACTCCGTCATCCCAGCAGAAGCAAAAAACTCAAGGATTTTCTTGGATAAATAATTTTAATCACCTCGGTAAAGCTATACCGAGGTGATTTTTTATGTCGAAAATAGTGGTTGCATTGGGCGGAAATGCCCTTGGAGATACAGCGGTGGAACAGCAGCAGAGGATAGATGCGGCAGCTCCGGTGCTGGCAGAGATTGCAAAACAGAAAGATCTTGTAATTTGTCACGGCAATGGTCCACAGGTGGGCATGGTGCAGCTGGCATTTGAAAACGCAACAAAAACCAGCGACAAGGTACCGCCCATGGAACTTCCGGAATGTACCGCGATGAGCCAGGGATACATCGGATACCATCTGCAAAAAGGACTTGGCAATGCACTTAAAACCAAAGGTATAGACAAAAGCGTTTCCACCGTTGTTACCCAAGTGGCTGTGGACGAAAAGGATCCGGCTTTCAGGGATCCCACAAAGCCCATCGGTGCTTTTTATTCAAAGGAACAGGCAGATGAACTGAAAAAACTCCATCCGAATTGGGAGTTCAAAGAGGATTCCGGCAGAGGATGGCGCAGAGTGGTGGCGTCACCAAAGCCTTCGGATATCGTTGAAAAAGACACTATCAAAAGGCTGCTTGCCAACGATTTTGTTGTCATCGCCTGCGGTGGCGGCGGTATTCCTGTGGTTCGGGATGGATATGAAGGCTTCAAAGGTGTTCCTGCAGTAATTGATAAAGACCATGCATCAGCAAAATTGGCGCAGCTTATAGATGCAGAAGAACTGTATATTCTTACAGCCGTAGACAAGGTAGCTATCAACTTCGGCAAACCTGACCAGAAGGAACTGGACGAACTTACACTTAAAGAAGCCGAACAGCTTTGCCTCGAAGGCCAGTTTGGCAAAGGCTCCATGCTGCCAAAAGTAGAAGCTGCCATGAGTTTTATCAGATCAGGCGGCAAAAAGGCGGTCATTGCGTCTCTTGACAAGGCTGCAGAAGCTGTAAACGGCAGAAGCGGCACAAGATTCGTGCAGTAGTTAGATCAGTTTAGTCAGTCTGTCCAGATGTTTTTCGGCAAGAGCCATAACGCCGTCGAAATCCACATAGTCCCTGTAAACCAATTCTATCTCGTCGTGGATAGCTTTGGCTTTAGCCATGGATACAACCGCTTCGTCAATCAGACACGAGGCGGTTTTTTTATTGAATCGTATTCGTGCTCTGTCTGACTTGAGGTCTTTTATGTAGCTGTCCAGCCTGATATTGCGCACATAAGGGCCGTCGTAGGAAATGTCTGCCGAAGTAATGAATGCCAATGACAGTTCCGGTATAAGAATATGCTCCGGTGAACCGTTTGGGTTTAAAGGATCATAACAGGCGATTACATCTTTTCCTGCTGACAGTGCCGCTTCCAAAAGCAGGGGAGTAACAAATCGTGTCAGTTCATATTGGGATTCCAGCCGGTATACTTGCTTGTATTGGTCTGGAATCTGTTCCAGTTCAGCGGTGTGTCCCATAAAAGAAACAGAGCTAAAAAAACGTTGATGCAGTTTACCGCGTTCTTTTCCGGGTTTTCCTATTTCACGGCTGATGATACCCCTGGTGCGTTTGCACAGTTTTTCAAAGTCGACACTTTTGCACACCAGAGCCAGACGGTCATCAAGAAGATCTCTGGCGGTTTTCAATCTTGCATACGCTTCCGGATAATGTGACTTATACTGAACAAAGAGCGTGCGCAGTTCTTCGGTCCGGGATTTCATGGATACGTAATCAATGAAATCACCCAAATTGATGTAATTTCCCACAGCGCCGGGATATTCGGGTTCCAGAACATGGGGAGAAGTTCCGTCAAAATACGCTGTGGACAAGGAAGATATCAAAATGCCATCCAGCGACTGGGGATCGGATGAACATTTGAACAGTTCAAGATCAGTTCCTTTCAATCCCTCTGCAATATGCTTCATGAAGGTGGATTTCCCGCAGCCGGGGCTGCCTTTGATTATCCAGCTTTCACCTACACTTTCCATTGCCTGCTGATAAAACGAGTGAAATCCAACAGGGGAGTTTGCTCCCAAATAGCTATAACTTACAGTCAAAACGATTCCTCCAATCAAGTATTCACTCTAAATTATGCCAACGCAGCTTTCACTGTTAATGAGGTCTTTAAAAAAGAAACATGATGTGCTACAATATGGTAAATAAATAAAGGACAGGTATATTACGATGAACAACGAACTTGCAAATATACTTTCACTTGCAGACCATACACTCTTGGCTCAGACCTCCACTTGGGATCAGATAAAAGTGATTTGTGACGATGCTGTCAAATACGGCACTGCCAGCGTATGCATACCGCCCAGCTTTGTAAAAAGAGCTGCTGAATACCTTGAGGGAAAAATGAAGGTATGCACCGTTATTGGATTTCCCAATGGCTACAATACCACCGCTGTAAAATGCTTCGAAACTTCTGAAGCGGTGGAAAACGGAGCCGATGAGATAGATATGGTCATAAACATCGGAATGGTCAAGGAAGGGCGCTTTGATGATGTTCGCTGCGAGATCGAAAAGGTCAAAGCTGCATGCGGAGGTAAATTGCTGAAGGTTATCATTGAAACCTGCCTGTTGACTGAAGAAGAAAAAATCAGCCTTTGCAAAGCGGTTACCGATGCCGGGGCTGAATATATAAAAACCTCCACCGGCTTTGCAGGCGGT
>JAZULX010000045.1:0-4906 GCA_045603325.1 Oscillospiraceae bacterium
CCAACATGGCAGTCGGCAACGCAGCCACCATAATGATCGGCCAGAACGTCGGTGCAGGCCAGAATGACAGAGTAAAATATATCGTCCGCACAGCCATCCTCACCTGCTGCGCCATCACCGTGGTCACATTCACTGCCACTCAGCTGTTTGCCGAATTCTTTATCGGTATCTTCAACACCGAGCCCGAAGTTATCAGCTACGGCGCTCTGTACATCCGAATTATTGCCTTTACCTTCATTGCCCATTGTTTCCTCAGCACCTGCAACGGCGTTGCCACTGCCGTTGGGTTCCCGATGCTGACTCTGGTGGCAACTCTGGTGGACTCTGTGGTTGCCCGTATCCCCCTTTGCATCCTGCTGGGCGGCATCTGGGGCATAACCGGCGTATATATCGCCATGGCTGCAGCACCCTTTGCAGGCCTTGCCATTTCCGCAGGCTATTACCTCAGCGGAAAGTGGAAAACAAGGCAGCTGCTGAAGGCGGAATGACATATATGACCGATGACAGAACGGTTCAGATGTGATATAATAATAAGGTTAAAAGTTCACTGTCATCCCGAACATCACGATAGTGATGGAGGGATCCCCGTCTTAGGAGGGTGATCTCTGTGTCAACGCAAGCGTTGACACCTCGCAAAATTGCAAGCAATTTTGTATTCCATGTTTACAGCGATGTTTGAAATGAGAGAATATAGAGGAGAATCAACATGACCAACATAGATTACGAAGCTCTGGAAAGAGAATACGCCGAAAACGGCGAAGAATGCACCGGCAACTGCGCCGGCTGCTCTGCCGACTGCGGCAAAAGCCAGGTGACTCCCAAGTACGCCAAGCGTATTTTTGCCATCCTGTCCGGCAAAGGCGGCACCGGCAAGAGTGTTGTTACCGCTCTTATTGCCAATGCCCTGGCAAAGAAAGGGCTCAACGTCGGCATTATCGACGCTGATATTGCAGGCCCCACCATGCATCTGCTGTATGGCCTTGACGGCCTGGCAGATTCCGATGAAAAGCAAATTTTCCCCATGGAAACCGCCAACGGTGTCAAGCTGCTGAGTATGGGCAACGTTTACGATAAGCCTGAGTCTCCCATCCTGTGGGAAGGCAAACAGCTGGCAGGCGGCGCCCAGTTCTTCTATACCGAAGCAAAATGGGAAAATATCGACGTTCTGCTGGTGGATATGCCCACCGGTCTGGGCGATGTGCCCCTGCAGATGTACACCGTTATCCCCTTCGACGGTGCCATCATGGTCTGCACTCCCGATGCCCTTTGCGATTACATGGCCATCAAGTCCATCAACCTGTGCAAAATGGTTATGATTCCGCCCCTTGGCGTTGTTGAAAACAAGGTGGCCATGCCCTGTGGTCACTGCGGTCAGGTATCCACTCTGGGTTCCGACCCTGCGGAACACGCCGAAAAGCTTGGCCTGCCCATGGCAGCGGCCCTGCCCTACGATGTGGAGCTGGCCATCATGGCTGAACTGGGCCGCATTGCCGAATACGATTGCCCGGATATCGAGCCTCTGGCCGATACCCTTGAGACCCTTATAAAAGAAGCCTGATGCTCTGCAACATTTGCCCGAGACGATGCGGAGCCCAAAGAGAAGCCAAGCCCGGATACTGCGGAGCAGCAGATACGCTCCGCATTGCCCGGGCAGCTCCCCATTTTTGGGAAGAACCCTGCATCAGCGGCACAAACGGTACCGGAGCGGTGTTTTTCTCCGGCTGCAATCTGAAATGCAAGTTCTGCCAGAATTACGATATCTCTGCCAACAATAAGGGCTATGATATGACAGAACAGCAGCTTGCGGAGGAGTTCCTGCGGCTTGAAACGAAAGAAAGATGCCACAGCATAAGCCTTATAACCGCCGGGCATTTCGTGCCGCAGATACTCAAAGCCATGGATATGTATTCCGGCAGCCTGCCCTTTGTTTACAACTGCGGAGGCTACGAATCCGTTCAGACCTTGAAATCGCTGGAAGGCCGCATATCCGTTTATTTGCCCGACCTGAAATATTCCGACAGTGAGCTGGCAGCTCAGCTGTCTGACGCACCGGACTATTTTGAGGTTGCAAAGGCAGCTATACTGGAAATGTACCGCCAGGTGGGCGATTATGAGCTGGACGAAAACGGCCTTTTGAAAAAAGGCGTGGTCATCCGTCATCTGCTGCTGCCCGGCAATACGGCCAACACCTTTGGCGTGCTGGACTGGATAAGCGAAACCTTTTCGGAAGGTCAGGTGCTGGTGAGCCTCATGTGCCAGTATGTGCCTTTTGGAAAAGCCAGAGAAATACCGCCCTTTGACCGCCCGGTGACCGAGTCGGAATACCGCAGAGCGGTGAGATATATGGAAGCCGTGGGCATAACCGACGGCTTTGTTCAGGAACCGGACTCTGCGTCCGAGCAGTTTATCCCGGAATTTTACGGAAAAGAAGGAACAGAAAAATGATATATGAACGTCATAACCTTACGCCAGACGGCAGAGCGTATATGGACTGCTATATTCAGGACTGGTCGCCCATGCGTCCGTTTTTGCCAAAACGTCCTGCGGTTATAATCTGCCCCGGCGGTGCCTATGTGGTCATCTCCGAGCGTGAAGGAGAACAGGTGGCGCTGGAGTTTCTGGCACGGGGCTACAACGCTTTTGTGGTGCACTACTCCATAGGCTTTTATGCCCATATTCCCGATCCGGTGGTGGATTTGGGCAATGCGGTGCTGCTGGTGCGCAGAAACAGCGAAAAGTGGCACATCGACCCGGACAAGGTAGCCGTTGCAGGCTTTTCAGCCGGCGGTCATCTGGCAGCCTGCCTTGGCACCATGGCAGACAGAGACAATGTTCACCAGCTGTGCAATGCTACGGAAGAAGAACTGCGCCCCAATGCGCTGATACTGTGCTACGCCGTTACATATGTCGATACCGATGCGCAGCAGGGCTTGCTGGCGTTCCTTGCCAGCGGACTGGATTGGGACATGGTAAAAGAAAAGTATTCGCCATGTTACTGGGTGGATGAAAAAACACCGCCCTCCTTTGTGGTGGCGTTTTACGATGATAAGCTTGTGCCCGTTGAGCAGGCAATGCTGTACTGCAATGCCATGGCAGAAAAGGACAGACCCTTTGAACTGCACATTTTTGCCCACGGCGAGCATGGCTGCGGCAGCGGCAATGAAGCATCTGCCCTTGGCGAGGTAAATGTTCAGGATCCGTCGGTTGAAAAGTGGATAGACCTTTGCCACAAATGGCTCACGGATATGTTCGACACTCCCAAGCTTGGCACAAAGTTCGCGTCCATGCTGGAATCCTCCGCAGGAAACCGTGCCCACATGGGCGAACAGGTTCTGCCCACCAACCTGCTTGAAAAAAGCACTACCCGCAAAACCGAAAAACGGCGGTACAGCCTGACTACCCGCATAGGCGATGCCGCTGCAGACCCCGCAGCCATGGAGATCTTGATGAAGTATTTTCCGGAGATAATCTCATCCCCCAGACTGGAAGAGTTTTACGAAATGCCGATTCAGATACTGGTGCTCACCGCAGCAGGCTCCATGACTCAGGAACAGAATATGGAACTGGCCAAAGAACTCCGCCGTCTGCCGGTGGAGAGCGATAACGAAGAATAAAAACAAGGAAGATTAAAAAATGGAAGGAAAAACCTGGAGAACACCCAATCCCGCACCCGCAACAATATCCGCAGAATACGAAGCCGACGTGGTCATCCTTGGCGGCGGTCAGGCAGGCACCTGTGCAGCCGCAGCAGCCACAGAAGAAGGCGCATCGGTAATCGTAATCGAAAAAAAGACCGAAAAACGCATGGGCTATAACGGCGGCGGTCAGGTCGGTCAGATAAATTCCGAATTTGCAAAGAGCAAAGGCGTGCCCGAAGTGGACGTGGTGGAATTCATCAACGACTGGCAGCTTCGTTCCAACAACCGTGCCAATACAGCACTTATTTCCAAATTCGCCCACAAGAGCGGCGAATGCTTCGACTGGATCGTCAGCCGTCTGACCGATGAGCAGCGTGCCGATGTCCAGATCCGTCAGGTCACTCCCGACGGTCAGGTTTACAATGCCAAAGTCAGCCAGTCCGGCATCAAAACATGGGTAGGCTGCGTCTGCCTCCAGCTGGGCTATCAGGCCGTGGCCATGAACGCTCTGCGTCAGGAATCCATCGACCGGGGCGCAAAATGGTTCTTTGGCTCCACCGGCTGGTTGCTGGAAAAGGAAAACGGCCGAGTAACCGCCCTTATTGCAAAGACAGAAAACGGCGACTTCATCCGCTGCAAGGCAAAGAAAGGTGTGTTGCTTTCCGCAGGCGACTTCGGCGCCGACACCGAAATGGTTCGCGACCTTTGCACCGAACCCATTGACTATATGCCCGAAGCCAACCCCAAAGCCTTTGCCGGCTGCGACGGCACCGGCATAAAGCTGGGCGTATGGGCAGGTGGCAAGCTGGAACCCCGCCCCCTGAGCTCCATGGGCGGCAGCTATACTTATCCCGGCGGAAGTCCTGCCGATCCCATCGGCACCACCGCAGCCCTGTGGCTCAATGCCCACGGCAAGCGTTACTGCAACGAAGGCTTTGGCGATGTGGTACTTTCCGGTATTCAGAGCATGCGCCAGCCTAAGGGCATCCTTTCTGTGGTGTTCGACAGCAAGATTTTCGATCAGGTGAAGGAGCAGGCTCCCGGCCATCTGTCTTTTGACTATACTTCCGATCAGGAGATTTCCGGCCTGCAGCAGCTTATGGACAAAGCCATGGGCAAAATCTCCGCAGATGTGGATATTCATATGGGCGCTCCCAAAACCAACACGGCCCATGCACCCGGCGGTGGAATGCCACCCATGGGCGATATGCCCGGCGGTCCCGGAGGTCCCGGTGGTGGAATGCCTCCTATGGGCGATATGCCCGGAG
>JAZULX010000046.1:0-4807 GCA_045603325.1 Oscillospiraceae bacterium
CGGCTATCGAAATGACAGAGATTTGTGTGCACCGCGTATGGCGAGAAAATTTACGTTGTAAAAAGGCGCGTTTCGCAGGAATACTTGGTGTATTTCAAGAAAACAGCAACGTATTTACAGCGAAAACTATCCGCCATACGCCCGGTATAAACTAAGCCCCGCTCATGCTTGAGCGGGGCTTAAAAAAGCTATTAATAATACTTTTTTCTGCTGTTCTTACGAGCAGCTTCGGATTTCTGCTTGCGCTTCAGGCTGGGGCTGACATAATGCTCTCTCTTCTTGACTTCAGCAATAACGCCAGCTTTCTGGCAGCTGCGCTTGAATCTCTTAAGAGCGCTTTCCAGCGATTCGTTTTCTTTGACGCGGATTTCCGACATTGGTTTTCCCTCCCTCCGACGCGCCTTCCTGTGGAAGGGGCTTTGAGCAGCCATAACTTCATGGCTTTAGATATTATATTAGTTCCCTGAGCAAATGTCAAGCAAAAACTACTTGATAATCAGGTTTACGAGCTTATTTTTTACATAAATGGTCTTGACTATGCTGCCGCCGGCACTAAGCTGCTTCTTGACACGGTCATCTTCAGATACTGCGGCGATGACATCGGCCTCTTCACTGTCGGCTGCCATGGGGATAGTGCCCTTGAACTTGCCGTTGATCTGAATGGCAATCTCGATCTGAGAGTCTTTGGTCTTTTCTTCGTCGTACTCAGGCCATACAGACAGAGAACACAGACCCTCAAAGCCCATCTGTTCCCAAAGTTCCTCGGCAATGTGAGGAGCAAAGGGGCTGACCAGCTGGAGCAGAGTCTTCATTTCTGCCTTGTTGATGCCCTTGTCGGTAAAGTCGTTGACAAGGCTCATCAGGGTTGCGATGGCAGTGTTGGCTTTCAGGTTGTCGATATCGTTGGTGACCTTCTTGATGGCCTTGTGAACGGCGGATTCATGCTGTGCAGAGTAAGCATCGCCATCGGTAACCTTTTCGGACAGGTTCCAGATCTTGTCCAGGAATCTCTTGCAGCCCTTGACAGCCTTGGACTGCCAGGGAGCGGCCTTTTCGAAGTCGCCGATGAACATGATGTAGGTTCTCATGGTGTCGGCACCAAACTCGGCCACGATATCGTTGGGGTTGACAACATTGCCCTTGGACTTGGACATCTTTTCGTTGCCTTCGCCCAGGATCATGCCGTGGCTGGTGCGCTTGGCATAGGGTTCAGGCTGGGGGACAACGCCGATATCATACAGGAACTTGTGCCAGAAACGGGAATACAGCAGGTGCAGAGTGGTGTGTTCCATACCGCCGTTGTACCAGTCGACAGGCATCCAGTAATCCAGAGCTTCCTTGGAAGCCAGTTCGTCGTTGTTATAGGGGTCAAGATAGCGCAGGAAGTACCAGGAGGAACCGGCCCACTGAGGCATGGTATCGGTCTCACGGCGGGCTTCGGCGCCACACTTGGGACAGGTGGTCTTGACCCAGTCGGTCAGGTGAGCAAGGGGAGATTCGCCGTTATCGGTGGGCTCGTAGGATTCCACCTCGGGCAGCAGCAGAGGCAGTTCGCTCTCAGGCAGAGGCTGCCAGCCGCAATGGTCACACCAGACCATGGGGATGGGTTCGCCCCAGTAACGCTGACGGGAGAATACCCAGTCGCGGAGCTTGTAGTTGACCTTGGCTTCGCCCAGACCCTTTTCGGACAGCCATTCGATGATGGTTTCCTTGGCCTTGGCAACTTCCAGTCCGTTCAGGAAACCGGAGTTGACCAGGATACCGGTTTCAACATCGGTGTAGGCTTCCTTTTCAACATCGCCGCCGGCAACGACTTCGATGATGGGCAGACCAAACACCTTGGCAAACTCCCAGTCACGGGTGTCGTGTCCGGGAACAGCCATGATGGCGCCGGTACCGTAGGTAGCCAGAACGTAATCGGAGATAAAGATGGGAATGTTTTCGCCGTTGACAGGATTGATGGCGGTTACGCCCTTGAGGCATAC
Source organism: Oscillospiraceae bacterium (assembly GCA_045603325.1). Classification (GTDB taxonomy): domain Bacteria; phylum Bacillota; class Clostridia; order Oscillospirales; family Oscillospiraceae; genus SIG469. The sequence goes on from JAZULX010000046.1 coordinate 1,986, forward strand.
GCCGGTTTTTTCCTTGTTCAGCTCGGTGCGCTCGAAATCGGACTTGGAAGCTGCTGCCAGCTGATATGCCTTGACTTCGTCGGCATTTTCCAGTCTGTCCATCCACTTGGCAACCAGCTCATGCTCGGGAGAAACGACCATATAGGTGGCACCGAACAGGGTGTCGGGACGGGTGGTGTAGACGATAACGTCGTCGCCTGCATCGGTGGCAAACTTGACGTTGGCACCGGTGGAACGGCCGATCCAGTTGCGCTGCTGGATCTTGACACGCTCGATGTAGTTCACATCGTCCAGATCGTCGATCAGACGCTGGGCATATTCGGTGATCTTCAGCATCCACTGGCTCTTTTCCTTGCGGATAACGGGGCTGCCGCAGCGTTCGCAGACGTTTTCAACAACCTCTTCGTTTGCCAGAACGCACTTGCAGGAGGTACACCAGTTGACAGGCATCTTTGCCTTGTAGGCAAGACCTTTTTCATACAGCTTCAGGAATATCCACTGGGTCCACTTGGAATAAGCGGGATCGGTGGTGTTGACAGCACGGTTCCAGTCGAAGCTGTAGCCCAGAGTTTTGAGCTGCTGGGTAAAGGTTGCAACGTTGTTTTCGGTAACAACGCGGGGATGGATCTTGTTGGCAATGGCGTAGTTCTCGGTGGGCAGGCCAAAGGCGTCGAAACCCATGGGGAACATTACGTTATAGCCCTGCATTCTCTTCTTACGTGCGACCACGTCAAGAGCGGTGTAGGGTCTTGCGTGACCAACATGGAGACCTGCTCCGGAGGGATAGGGGAACTCTACCAGAGCGTAGAATTTTTCCTTGCTTTTGTCCAGCTCGACTTCATAGGCATGGGTCTCGTCCCAGATTTTTTGCCATTTTTTCTCAATGGTGGAAAACTCGTATTTCATCTTTATCATTCCTTATTTTATTAGGGGTCAGGGTGCAGGAATCAGATTTATCCTTTACCCCAGACTTTTTTAGTTTTCTGTAATATATTCGCTGATGTCTTCCTCAGCAGCGTCGGACCAGAGACGTTCGAGGTCATAGAATTTGCGGGCTTCGTCGGTGAACACATGGATGACCACGCTGCCGAAATCCAGCAGCACCCAGGTGTTGGAGCGGTGGCCTTCCACATGACCCAGGATCTCCCCTGCTTCTTCCATAAAATGCTCGGTTTCATCGCAGAGAGTCTTGATGTGGGTGTTGGAGGTGCCGGTGCAGATAACAAAATAATCTGCCATAACTGTCAGATCGGATATCTTCAAAAGCTTGATATCCTGACCCTTTTTGCCGTCGAGGGCTTTTACCGCAACGATGGCGGCTTCTTTAGGTGTTAACACGGTTTTTCTTCCTTTCTAACCATGGTTTGAACAATTTTTGTGCGAACCGTCGGGGACGCCAGTCCCTACAGGCTTCGAATCTGAATCACTCTGTCATTCTGAGCCTGCTTCGCAGGCGTGATAATCCCCATCTTGGTGTGTATCGCGTAATAAGATGGGGATTTCTCGTCGCCGTCTTTGCAGACGGCTCACTCGAAATGACACTATACTCAATCCACTGCTGCCACGTCTTCTCCCTGAGTTATGTTAACCTCAGGGCCTGTGGGTTCTTCTGCGTGGACAGCATCGGGAGATGCTGTGCCGTAATTGCTGTAGGCGTGGCTGTTGTAGGTGGTGGAACGCAGGCTGCGGGAGATGATGCCATTTTCGAGAGTGTAGATATAAAGGTCGTCGATGGTCAGATCTTCCTCATAGGGGTTGAACCATTCGTTGACCGTATCCACCATGTCGTAGCCGTAAAGGAACACCAAAGAAATTCCGTTCCAGCCGCCGTCTTCATTTATCATGGTCATGGTCTCGATGCTGTCGAGATCGACCTTCAGCAGTTCCTGAGCAAAAGCAATAATATTGCCCACTGTCAGGTTAGTTTTCATGTTCTCAAAAACAGTCTCGCAGATTTCGGGAACCTTGAGGGTGTTCTTAACGGTAAGCACCTGCTTTGCCATAGCCTTGATGAAATCCTGCTGGACCTGCATTCTGGTAAGGTCCTGAGCATCATAGCCCTCTCTGAAACGAACCAGCTGCATAGCCTTGTCGCCGTCCAGAACCTGAACGCCCTTTTTCAGGTCGATGAGCAGGTTCTGAGTGGGATCAGAATAATACATATCCTGAGGAACGTCAAACTCTACGCCGCCGATGATATCAACAAGCTGCACAAAGGCTTCAAGGTTTATCATGCAGTAGGCATCGGGTACAAAGCCTACCAGCAGAGAAACCTGCTTCATAAGCTCTTCCAAACCCGCTTCCTGAGTGCCGCCCTTATTGTAGCCCACGGAATAGGCGGCATTCAACTTGTAGCCGGCTGCCTTGGAGTTGATGAAGGTATCTCTGGGGATGCTGGCTATCTTCAGATCGTGGTTGATGATATCGAAGGAGCAGAGCATCATGGTGTCGGTGAGGTAGGAACCCTTGTCCACGCCAACCAGCAAAATAGTGTACCAGCCTTCCTTACGGTCGCCGGGTACGGTGAGCAGTTCGCCAAGGTTATCTCCCACTTCGGCTTCGTCCTGAACGGGGTTGACCTGAACACTGGTGACCTTAACGTCAAGCTCGGGAGTTGTGGGAGCTGTTTCGATGCTCTGGATACCGCCGGTGTTCTGCGGTGTGGGTTCCGGAGTTGTTACCTGGGTGGTGATGGGAGGAGTTTCGATTTCGGGCAGCTTGACAAAGCTGTTCCAAATGATCACCACAAGTATGACGAGTACCGCCAGCACTGCGCCGAGTATGATGAGTCCTTTCTGCAGACCTGTCAGACCACGTTTTTT
>JAZULX010000047.1:0-5470 GCA_045603325.1 Oscillospiraceae bacterium
TTTGAAAAGCTGAAAGGGTGGAGTGAGTATACTCCGCCCCATGATATGATTACTTACGGATACCGAGCTTGGCAATGCACTCACGGTAACGGTTGATGTCCTTCTTGGCAAGGTAGTCGAGAAGGTTACGGCGCGTACCGACCATCTTCAGCAGGCCGCGGCGGTTGTGATTGTCGTGCTTGAGGACACGCAGGTGCTCGGTCAGCTGATTGATACGGGTGGTAAGGATAGCGATCTGGACCTCGGGGGATCCGGTGTCGGTCTCGTGGAGACGGTTCTGCTCGATAACGGCAGTCTTTTCATCTTTAAGCATCATGGTAGTTTTCACCTTTCTGAATTATTGCCCTCATGCTGAGCCGGGGCCGGTGAGTGCCGCATGGCGGCGGTATCCTCCGGCAGGGCAAGGGGCTGATATTGTCTTACCTGCGCCTGTGGGCGCATTAGCTTTATGATTTTATCATAAATGATTCCGAAAGTAAAGTCTTTTTTATTATAGAATTTTGATGTGGATATTCGGACGGAAAATATTCGTCACATCAACTACTGAACACGGTTCATTTTGTGCAACTGCAACAATTTTTATTCATGTTGTACAAAAATTAGTTTGTTCGGTTGGAAAATACGTCAAATAAGTCAATTGCCAAAGCGAAATTTGTCTGTTATAATTCATTACAGTTAATAAACTTGCTCATTTCTTCGTACTTCCTTTTATTTTCTTTTCAATATTTTCTTCAGGCCACGCCCCGGACAAAGCCCGGGGCGTGTGCTGTTTTACAGGGGTTAGAATTTGGCGATTAGAGATTAGAGATATAGGTGATACTGCTCCCTAACCTCTAACCCCTATATCCTAATCCCTATCCCCACCGGGATATGCAAAATCAAAGCATTTTGCATATCCCGGTGGGGATTTTCATAGGTTTAAACAAACCATGTCCCGAAAGGATGTTTTTTATGAAGAGGATCTGTGCGGTTACTATTATAATATGTATTCTTCTGGCTTTGCCGGCAGCGGCAGTCACCGGCGAGCCGGTGGTTCAGGCTCCGTCGGCAGTGCTGATGGACAAAACCACGGGCACCATACTTTTTGAACTGAATTCCCATGAACGTCTGGCACCCGCCAGCGTGACCAAGGTCATGACGCTGCTGCTCATAATGGAAGCCATAGATGCCGGTACCATTTCCATGCAGGATACGGTAACCACCAGCGAATATGCCGCGTCCATGGGCGGTTCCCAGATTTTTCTGGAGGTTGGTGAGCAGATGGTGCTGGAGGACGTGCTGAAAGCTGTGGTGGTGTCCTCCGCCAACGATGGTGCAGTGGCTCTTGCGGAGCACCTTTGCGGCAGTGAACAGGCTTTTGTGGCACTGATGAACCAGCGGGCCGAGGAACTGGGCATGGCGGACACGAATTTCGTCAACTGTACCGGCCTGGATACTGACCTTGGGGCTTCCGAGCATCTGACTTCTGCCAACGATATCGCAATAATGTCCCGGGAACTTCTTATGCACGAGGACATTAAGCGGTTTACCACCATCTGGATGGATACCGTCCGAAATGGGGAGTTTGGCTTGAGCAACACCAATAAGCTGGTACGCTTTTATTCCGGAGCAACGGGACTGAAAACCGGATTCACCGCCAGAGCAAGATACTGCCTTGCTGCGTCAGCCAGCCGGGACGGTATGGAGCTGATTGCCACGGTCATGAACGCACCATCCAGTGACGAGCGGTTTACTACTGCCAAAAACCTGCTGGATTTCGGTTTTGCCAATTACACGGTCATCAATCCCGAGCCTAAGCAGGAGCTGACAGATATCCCGGTATTGCTTGGTGAGTCATCTGCGGTGACGCCTGTCATGGAAGAGTGCGGCGGGATCCTGATCGACAAGAGCATCAAAAACACGGTCACAACGGAGATTACATTGGCCGAAAGTCTGACAGCGCCGGTTGAGGTTGGGCAAAAACTGGGCGAAATGAGCGTTATGTCCAACGGCGAAGTTTTGCAGACGGTGGATATTGTTGCCTCCCAAGAAGTTCCCCGGCTTACCGTGGGCGAAATATGGCTGCAAATGGTACGCAGGCTGTTTATGGTGGGTGATTATGAAGGCGGGACCCATTGATTCGGACTGCACGACTGAATAATCCGGATTTTTTAAAATACCTCTTGACAAAACCTGAAATATGAGATAATATATTCAGGCAATATGGACGGTTAGCTCAGCTGGTAGAGCTTCCGCTTGACGTGCGGAAGGTCGGGGATTCGAGTTCCTCACCGTCCACCAAACAAAACCGCGAAACTTACGTTTCGTGTTTTTTTGTTTCTTCCCGGCAAAATCGGTGTTTGTAAAAGAACTGCGATTTTCCCAATTGTCAAAGAATCCCCCTTTTCAAAAGGGGGATTTTTATTATTCCAATTCGTCCAGAGTCAGACGGAAAGGCGGCAGCAGATTTTCGATAAAATAGTCCAGTTCTTCCATTTCCATGGCTTTCATGGCGGCCATGGTCTGACGCTCGGCGCTTTCAAACTCCAAGTTGCCGGCTTTCAGTTCTTCGGCACATTTGATGTATGCCGACAGCTTGTCTGCTGCCTTGACATAGGGGTAAACCTTTTTGTCGGACTCAAACAGCAAAGGTCGATAGCCTTCACGCAGCTGTTCGGGCAGCATTTTCAGCAATTTTTCGCAGGTGACATGCTCCACCTGCTTGTAAGCATCCCGAATCTCAGGGTTATAGTACTTAACCGGAGTGGGCAGGTCGCCGGTGAGGATCTCCGACGCATCGTGGAACAGGGCTGCACTGGCGCAGCGGTCGGGGTCGGTGTCCTTGCCGAAGATTTCCCTGCCGATAAGTGCCAGCGCATGAGCCAGCACCGCCACCATGTGGCTGTGTTCCTGAATATTTTCCGTATAGCTGTTGCGCATCAGACCCCAGCGGTTGATGTAGCGCATACGGGATATGTAGGCGTAAAAAGTGTTTTCCATGGTCTTTTTCCTTTAGATGAGGGATTTTTTCTTCCAGGTACCCAGCAGGAATCGGACAAAAGCCATGCCGGAGCACAGGAACCAGCCGGTGGCCTGAGCCCACCAGATGGCGGTGTATTCCAGGGGAGTGTTGTAAGCCAGCAGATATGTCAGCACGATACGCAAAAACAGGCTGAACATGGTGCAGAGCATGGCGTAAAATACGTCGCCCGCACCCTGAAGCAGAGCGGCTGTACACATATAGAAACCGAACAGAACGAAGAAGGGAGTCAGGCAGCGGAGATACTGGATGCCCAGCTCCATGGCCCGGCCTTCCACGCCGAAGATGCCGATAAGAGGCTTTGCGGCAATCATGATAAGGGCAACCACAGCGGCGCAGCAGATGACCACCATGACAAGGGTGCGCTTGTAGCCTTCGATAACCCGGTCGGTCTGTTTTGCACCCACGTTCTGGGCGGTGAAGGTAGACATGCCTGCCTGGAAACCGAAGATGGGGATAAGTACATAGTTTTCCACACGTCCTGCAGCGGTGACAGCGGTCATCAGGTCGGTGCCGAAGCTGTTGATAACGCGCTGGATAAGGATATGACCCATGGAAACAACGCACTGCTGAACTGTGGTAACAATGCCGGTTTTGGTTATCTTGATCAGCTTTTCCTTGTCCATACGGAACTCGCCTTTTGCAAAACGGAGCATTTCGTACTTTTTGAACATATAGAAAAGGCTGACGACGGCGGAAACAAACTGGGAGAAGATGGTGGCCAGAGCAGCACCGGCAACGCCCATGTTGAAGTTGACGATAAGCACCAGGTCAAGAACGATGTTGATGACAGAGCTGATGAGCAGGAAGTACAAAGTTGCCTTGGAGTCGCCAAGGGAACGCAGAACCGCTGCCACGGAGTTATAGGTAAACTGGAACACCAGACCGCAGCAGTAGATGGTCATATATGTAACCGCATCGTCCAGCGCGCTTTCGGGCACAGCCAGCAGATCGCGAAGCAGCACCCGGGAGGTGGCAACACCTATCACGGACAGCACAAGGCCGATAAGGAAAATCATTATCAGCGATGTTGCAACACTTTTGCGCATGTCTTCCATTTTCTGAGCGCCGAAATACTGAGACACGATGATGCTGCCGCCGGTGGAAAAGCCTATGGCAAGGGCGATGAACAGCATAGTCAGGGGCGCACAGGTGCCTACGGAAGCCAGTGCGGACTGGGATACGAAACGGCCGACGATGATGCTGTCGGCGGTGTTGTAAAGCTGCTGGAGGAAGTTGCCTGCCATGATAGGCAGGGAAAACAGCAAAATGAGTTTTGTGGAGTTGCCTTGGGTCATGCTTTTAGACAAGTTTTGCACATCCTTTGTATTTTTAATAGGGGTTAGGATTTAGGGACTAGGGATTAGTGGTTTCTTTTTGAGCTTCTTCACTCCCGAAAGCAGGACTATTGCTGCCAGAACGAACACCATGCCGCCAACGGTGGTCAGGGTAACGGGTTCATGGAAGAATATGGCACCCAGTGCCGTTGCTGCCACGGGTTCGATGGAAGCGATGATTGACGCGGTGGAGGCTTCCATGCCCGTAAGACCCCAGCTGTACAGCAGATAGGGGAACACGGCGGTGACCACGCCCAAAAGTACAGCGTTAATTATCAGCGACGGGTCGGCAGACAGCTTGGTAACGATAGTGGGGATGTCACCGATGAACAGACAGCCGATGGACGCGAACACAAACGTATAAAACGTAACGGTAAAAGGCTTATAGCCTTTCTTTGTTCCCAGAGAGGTGAAAATACTGTATCCTGCGTAGCCGAGGCCGGAAACAAGACCAATAATCAGCCCTTTTCCGCTTATCTGGCCGCCGAAACCGCTGACCAGCGTACATCCTGCGAAAGCCAGGATCAGGGCGATCACCTTGACAGCCGTCAGCTTTTCCTTGAACACTGCCAGGGAAATGAGCATAACAAATATGGGTGAGGTGTAAAGCAGTATGCAGGCCACCGACATGGATGTCAGGGAGATGGTGGTAAAGTAGCACCAGGTGAACACCAGTATGCTCACCACGCCGCTGCCGAAAAACACCCACCAGTCTTTAAGCTTGATTTTGAAGGCTTCCCTGTCTTTTACCAGCAGCAGAATGCCTACCACCACCATGGTTACAAAACACCTGGCGGTGACGATATGCATGGAGTTCAGCCCGGCAGCGTTCAGTTCCCGGACGAACAGCCCCATGGTGCCCCAGAGTATGCCCGAGGCCAGAACCGCTAATGTGTACAGCATGATATATCTACTCTCTTCTCATAGCTTGATTCAATAATCCAAAGCCTTCCCCTTGAAGGGAAGCTGGCAGCCGTAAGGCTGACAGTGCGGTGTCCAAATTCTGATAAGCCTTTACACCTCATCCGCCTCGCATTGCCGTAAACCCGAAAGTTTGCTGAAAGCAAACTTCGTGTGTTTGGCATAGCCAAACACGATTCCCCTCAAGGGGAAG
>JAZULX010000048.1:0-4040 GCA_045603325.1 Oscillospiraceae bacterium
CAGCCCGCATGCAGGGCGGTCGTGGTTGGCAAGGGACATTTCCTTCTCAAGGGAAAGCGCCCTTTCTTTTTGGCCCGGGCGCGGGTCTTCTTCTTTCCCAAGACGGAAAGAAAAAGGTGGGCGCAATTATTAAAGCGACATTTGAAGCGTTGTGCGTGATTGGCGGGCGGCGAATCACCGCCCCTACGGCGTTGTACGTTGCATCTTGCGTAATTGGCGGTCACGGCACAACCTGACCCTACGAGGTGACAGGAAGTGCGGTGCTTGATTGACTGCAATATTTCGTCTTGAACACATTACAGTTTTGTGGTAAAATACCACCAGACAGAAAATATTGAAAGGAGACTCAAAATGGCTGAAAGAAGATACAACAATCTTACCGAGCCTCTGCAGCTGCGCAACAAAACTATGAAGTCCCGTTTTGTTTATCCCGTAGCTCAGCCTCACTTCCTCCAGGCAAACGAACTTTATCCCTCCGATCCCATCATCGCTTACTACATGAACCGTGCCAAAAACGGTGTTGGTCTTATCCTGCTCCACGACCTGACCAACCTTGACCAGCGTATCATGGGCGAATACGACACCGGTCACTTCGCCATGTACGACCTGGACGACAAAGGCTGCCAGAACGGCTTTACTCAGTTCGCTGAGTATATGCACTATTTCGGCACTCTTGTATGTCCCGAGCTGAACCTCTGCAACCGTATGCCCCTGCAGGTAAACGACCCTGACGCTCCCGTTCCTCCCGGTGCCGGTTTCGGCTTCTTCGGCGGACCTCCCATGGGCAACGAAGCCGATGACGATGATCCTCCCGTTGAAGACATGATGACCATGCTCATGAAGCGCGACAAAAAGGAAGATGATCCCCTTGACGGTATTCTCGGACCCGGCAACCCCGGTATGCCCAAGAAAACCGAAGTTCCCGAAGGCCGTTTCATCAGCGGCGGTCCCGGACGTCCCGCTTCCGGTCCCCAGCTGAAGGGCAAGTACATGGAATATTACATCAAAGCCACCGTTGAGCATGCAAAAACCTATAAGAACCTCAACATGGACGGCGGCTACATAGACTTTGCCGAGCACAACTTCCTTATCGGCAAGTTCCTGAACCCCAAGATGAACTGGCGTACCGACGAGTACGGCGGCAGCCTGGAAAACCGTATGCGCTTCCCCCTGGAAGTTGTCAAGGCAGTCCGCGAAGCAGTTGGCGAAGACTTCCTGCTCTGCATCAACTGCCCCGGTACCAGCCCCGACGGTTTTACCGACGAGGAATGCGCCATCTTCCTGAAAGAGCTGGAACCCTACATCGACCTTATCCAGCTGCGTAAGGGTCATTCCGACCACGAGCCCTATCCCGTCTGCACCTCCGCTGAGGCTGCTGCCTACATGAAGGCTCAGGGCGTTAAGACTCCCATCGTTGTAAGCACCTATTACAAAGACCTCGACAACCTCGACCGCATCATCGGCGAAGGCAAGGTAGACGGCGTTGCTCCCGGCCATCTGATGATCTGTAACGAGAACATGGGCGAGATCCTTCGCGACGGCAACGGCGAAGATGTCCGTCCCTGCATCGAGTGCCATATCTGCCGCGGTTCTTCCTCCACCAGCGACTGGATGAGCCACTGCACTATCAACCCCCACATTGGCATGGAGCATCAGGAATTCCGCTTCATCAAGCCTGTTGACAAGCTGAAGAAAGTCGCCATCGTCGGCGGCGGTCCCGGCGGCATGAACTGCGCTCTGTATCTGAAAGAACGCGGCCATACTCCCGTTATCTTCGAAGCTTCCGATGAACTGGGCGGCCAGATCAAGTCCTCCAACTATCCCAAGTTCAAATGGGAACTGAAGCGTTACCTCGACTGGCTGAAGAACCAGATGGTCCGCAAGGATATCGAAGTTCGCCTGAACACTCCCGCAACTCCCGAAATGATCGAAGCCGAAGGCTTTGACGCAGTTGTCGTCGCTATCGGCGGTCAGGCCAAGGCTCCCAAGGTCGAAGGCGCTGAGGACTGCAAGTGGAACGGCTGCAACATCTATGGTCACGTTGAAGAACTGGGCCAGAAGGTCGTTGTTATCGGCGGCAGCTCCACCGCTGCCGAAGCTGCCTGCTATCTGGCAGAATGCGGCAAGGAAGTTGTTGAAATTTCCCGTCAGAACCGCATCGGCTATGACCTGAACCCCATCCGTATGATCAATTACATGGGTCAGAAGGCTCAGAAGCTGGGTGTCAAGGTCAAAAAGCAGTGCAAGACCCTGAAGATCGAGCCCGGCAAGGTCACTTACGAAAACTACAAGGGCGATGTCAAGACCATCGAGTGCGACGATATCGTTGTCAACGGCGGCATTTGCCCCGACGTAAGCAAGGCTGCCATCTTCCGCAACAGCGCCCGTGAATACTATGTCATCGGTGACGCACGTCAGAGCGGCACCATGCGCCATGCTATCCGCGATGCTTACGCAGTAGCACAGCAGATCTAAGGTTTCAAGTTTCCACTCAGGGTTTTCCCTGAGTGGGAACTTGAAACAGTTAATAATTAATAATTAATAGTTAATAATCGACAGCAGATCCCAAAAGAAGATTGATTATTAATTATTCATTATTAATTATTAATTCGTTTTGCATATTTGTTGTAACGACACGAAGTCCAAAAGTAAAGGAGAACATAACCTTGTCTCATGGTAAAAACCTTTCCGAAGGCAGCGTACCAAAGCAATTGCTGCTTTTTGCCCTGCCTTTCGTTTTTTCCAGCATTGTCCAGAACCTGTACAGCGCCGTTGACCTCATAATCCTCGGCCAGTTTGCAGGAACCATCTCTCTGGCAGGTGCCAATATCAGCGCTCAGTACATATCTCTCATTACGAATATTGCCATCGGCTTCTGCCTTGGCGGCACCGTTATCATCGGCCAGTACCGTGGCGGAGGCAACGATGAAAAACTCCAGAAAGTTATCGGCACCCTGGTGGCGTTCATCATTGTGCTGGCTCTGGCTTCCACCGTGCTGTCGGTGGTGTTTGCAAAGGGTATTCTGAACATGATGAAAACTCCGGCAGAAGCTATGGAAGAAGCCCTGATATATTTTAATGTATGCTCTGTGGGCTTTGTTTTCATCTTCGGCTACAATACACTGAGCGCCATACTCCGGGGTATGGGCGACAGCAACCGCCCCTTTATTTTCATCTGCATATCCAGCGCAGTCAATATTGTGCTTGACCTTGTATTTATCGCCGGGTTCAATATGGGAGCTTTCGGTGCGGCACTGGCAACAGTTATTGCCCAAACCGTAAGCATGCTGCTTTGCATTCTCCACCTGCGCAAGACAAAATTCGTTTTTGATTTCCATCCCCGCTCCATCCGGATAGACAAAGAGCAGTTCCCCATACTGCTGCGCACCAGCATCCCCACTACTATCCAGAACGCGGTCAACACTCTGGCATTTTTGCTGCTGACCATCATGGTAAACACCATGGGCGTCACCGCTGCTGCTGCTCTGGCAGGCGCACACAAGGTCACCCTGTTTGCCATACTGCCTTCCGTATCTTTCGGCAGCGCAATTTCTGCCATGTGCGCCCAGAACTTCGGCGCCGACAAGCCTGAGCGTGCCATGTCCACCATGCATTGGGGATTTATCCTGACCATGGGCATCAATGTGGTGATATTCGCGCTGGTTGAGCTGTTCCCGGTGCAGCTGATGAAGCTGTTCGGCTCGGATATGGAAATGATGGATCTGGGCGTCCGGTATCTGCGCATTTGCAGCATCGACTATCTGCTGGTGCCCTTTATGGGATCCCTGATGGGTTTCCTTGTGGGCTCCGGCCACACCATTTTCCCCATGTTCCTCAACTGCAGCAGCTCGCTGCTGTTCCGGCTGCCTGTGGCTTACGTTCTGGGCATTGCCCTGAACATGGGGCTGGACGGCATAGCCTGGGGTACTCCCGCCGCATCCTTCTGCGTGGGTGTTATTTCGATAGTGTTTTACGCTTCCGGCAGGTGCCACAAAGTCACCAAGGTTACGAAATAATAAGAGACGAAAAGGACGATATCC
>JAZULX010000049.1:0-6118 GCA_045603325.1 Oscillospiraceae bacterium
CGTCCTCAGGGTCAGCAGCAGGGTCGTCCTCAGCAGGACAACAGAGGCCAACGCCCCCAGGGTCAGCCTCAGGGCAAGCCCCAGCAGCAGAGCGCTCCTCAGCAGGCTCCCGCTCAGCAGCAGCCCAAGCAGCCCCAGCCCCAGCGTCAGCGTGAGCGCCGCGTAGTCGATACCTCCGCTGCCACCGTTAACGTGAACCGTTTTGACGACCGCGTTGAGGACCTTATCCCCGGCCGTGCCCAGAACATGGCTCAGAACGCTTCCAAGGGCAAGGAAAAAATCGGCAAAAAGAACAACAAGAAAAACAACTATCAGGGCAGCAAGAGCCGCAACGAGGAACAGGAAAAGTTCCGCAAGCTGCAGCTTGAGATCATCAAGAAAACTCCCCTGACCGTTGAAATTCCCGACGAAATCTCCGTTGGTGAACTGGCCTCCAGAATGAAGAAAACCGGTGCAGAAGTTGTCAAGCAGCTTATCAAGCTGGGCGTTATGGCTTCCGTCAGCCAGGTTATCGATTTCGACACCGCTGCCATCGTAGCCGAAGAAATGGGCTGCAAGGTCGAAAAGGAAGTTGTTGTTACCATCGAAGAACGCCTGATCGACGACAGCGAGGACAAGGCAGAAGACCTGATCTCCCGCAGCCCCGTTGTTGTTGTTATGGGTCACGTTGACCACGGCAAGACCTCCCTGCTGGATAAGATCCGTTCCGCCAACGTCGCTTCCGGCGAAGCAGGCGGCATCACCCAGCACATCGGCGCTTACCGTGTTGAAATCAACGGCAGCCCCATCACTTTCCTGGACACTCCCGGTCACGAGGCATTTACCTCCATGCGTGCCCGCGGCGCCATGGTCACCGACATTGCGATTCTCGTTGTCGCTGCCGACGACGGTATCATGCCCCAGACCGTTGAAGCTATAAACCATGCCAAGGCCGCCAACATTCCCATCGTTGTTGCCATAAACAAGATGGATAAGGTAGGCGCCAATCCGGACAGAATAAAACAGCAGATCACCGAATACGAACTGGTTCCCGAAGAATGGGGCGGCGACACCATTATGTGTCCCATTTCCGCAAAAACCGGCGACGGTATCGAAAACCTGCTGGAAAACCTGGTTCTGCTGGCAGAAATGCAGGAACTGAAAGCCAACCCCAACAGAGCCGCAAGAGGCGCTGTTATCGAAGCCCGACTGGACAAGGGCCGTGGCCCCGTTGCCACCCTGCTGGTTCAGAACGGTACCCTGAATCAGGGCGATATTATCATCGCCGGCACCGCCGTTGGCCGTGTCCGCGCCATGACCGACGACAAGGGCAACAAGGTCAAGTCTGCCGGTCCCTCCGTCCCTGTTGAGATCATCGGTATGGGCGAAGTTCCCATGGCGGGCGACACTTTCTATGCCGTTGAGGACGAGCGCATGGCCCGTGAGCTGGTTGAACAGCGTAAGAACGAAGCCAAGGAAACCGCTGCCAACGCTGCACGCCGCGTAACTCTCGACGACCTGTTCGCCCACATCAAGGAAGGCGAAATGAAGGAACTGAACATCATCGTCAAGGCCGACGTTCAGGGTTCTTCCGAAGCTGTCAAGGCGTCTCTGGAAAAAATCAGCAACGAGGAAGTCCGCGTAAAGGTTATCCACAACGCTGTCGGCGCCATCAACGAGTCCGACATTCTGCTGGCTTCCACCGCCAATGCAATCGTGGTCGGCTTCAACGTCCGTCCCGATGCTGCCGCAGCTGCTTCCGCTGCACGTTCCGGCGTTGATATGAGAATGTACCGCGTCATTTACGATGCCATCAACGAGATCGAAGCTGCCATGAAGGGTATGCTGGATCCCAAGTTCCGCGAAGTCGTTACCGGTCACGCCGAAGTCCGCAAGACCTACAAGGTCAGCGGTATCGGTACCATCGCCGGCTGCTACGTCAAGGACGGCACCATCAACCGCAACGAAGGCGTCCGCGTTGTCCGTGACGGCATCGTTATCCACGAAGGTGAGCTGGCATCCCTGCGCCGTTTCAAGGACGACGTCAAGGAAGTCGCCACCGGCTACGAATGCGGCATGAGCATCGAAAAATACAACGATATCAAAGAAGGCGACATCTTCGAATGCTTCAAGATGGAGCAGATAAAAGATTAATTTTAGACAGTCGCGGCTTTGCCCGCGACTGTCTAAAAATAGGGGCTAGGATTTAGGATCTAGGGGTTAGTGATTATGTCCCTAGCCCCTGAATCCTAGATCCTAATCCCTAAACGGAGGTTTTAACTATGGCTTCAAACAGAAGCGGAAGAATAAACGAAGAAATCCGCCGTGAGCTTTCCGAGCTGCTGCGTGAGATGAAAGATCCCCGCATGAACAAGGGTCTTGTGTCCATCACCGGCGTCAATGCCACCGGCGACCTGAGATACTGCAAGGTTCACATCAGTGTGTTCAACAAAGAGGACGAAAAGGAAGTTATGAAGGTGCTGAAAAACGCTTCCGGCTTCCTGCGCCGTGAACTGGGCAGCCGCCTGCGCCTGAGATACACTCCCGAGCTTATCTTCGAGGCTGACGACTCCATCGTCCGGGGCACCAAGGTCATCGAAATGCTGGGCGACCTGAACACTTCCGAAACTGACGGTGAATAATATGAATTTGCTCAAAACTGCGGACATGCTCCGCAATATGGATAATATTCTGATCATCACCCATAAAAGACCCGACGGCGATGCCATCGGCTGCGGATCGGCTCTTTGCAGAGCCTTGCGCAAAATCGGCAAAACCGCATGGGTGCTGGAAAATCCCGAGATAACCGAGCGGTATGTGCCGTATTTCGAGGGTATTGTGGCTCCTGCCGATTTCGTTCCCGAAAAGGTGGTCACCGTGGACAGCGCGTCCACCGGTATGCTGTGCATCGGCGGCGATAAGTACCACGTCGACCTGGCCATTGACCATCACGGCTCCCACGAAAAGTACGCCGACTACGCCTGGGTGGATGCTTCTGCCGCTGCCTGCGGCGAAATGGTGCTTGCCATTGCCGAGGAGCTTTGCGGCGAGATTCCTGCCGAATGTGCCGAGGCTCTGTATCTGGCTATCAGCACCGATACCGGCTGTTTCCAGTACAGCAACACCACTGCTGCCACCCTTATGGCTGCCGCAAAGCTGAAAGCTGCCGGGGTGGACACATATGCCGTCAACAAGGTCATGTTCGGCACCAAAAGCATGGCCCGGCTGAAGCTGGAAAGCATGCTGGTGGCGGGTATGGAAATGTACGCCGGTGGAAAAGTCTGCCTGATGACCCTGACTCAGCAGATGATGGACGATGCGGGCGCTACAGACAACGATATCGACGATATCGCCGGGTTCCCCAGAGTGGTGGAGGGCGTGGATATAGGCATCATGGTTCGTGAACTGGCCGGCGGAAAGTCAAAATGCAGCCTGCGCAGTGCGGGCAAGGCCAATTCCTCCGACATTTGCGCCGAACTTGGCGGCGGCGGTCACCCCGGTGCCGCAGGCGCAAGCTGGGACGGAGACTATACCGAACTGAAAAAGCTCATCCTGGCCGCTGTGGCAAAACACGGGTTTGAGATTAATTAATAGTTAATAGTTAATAATTAATACTCTAGACGTGATGTGCAGTTTCTCTCCCTCAGTCAAAAATCATAGATTTTTGCCAGCTCCCTCATCAGAGGGAGCTTTTTTTGAAAAAAACCAGGCTGCAAAGCACAATCGCTTTGCAGCCTGTTTTTTGTTTGATTAATAAATCTTTTCTTCGCCTTTGCCCATGTGGAAAACAACGGCGGACATATCGTCGAGATAAATGCACTCGTGTCTCCAGCCGGTTTCGGCGTTGTAGGTCTTGCTCAGGAAGGGAGATGCTTCGTACATGGCTGCCTGGACTTCGTCACGGGCGTCGATAACGGCCTTGCCGCGGATACGGATGAATGCGCCGCGGTCAGCGGTGCTCATGGCGCAGATTTCCACGTTGGGGTTCTTTTCCAGCTCGGCAAAGGATGCCTTGTGGGTGCCGAGACCGAAATACAGCTTGTCTTCGAACATCATCTTGAAGCCGAAGGGACGGCAGCGGGGAGCGTCACCGTCAACGGTGGTGAAGTAGAAGGCGTTGCAGCCGTTCAGAAATTCGTATACTTTTTCCATTTTTATCTTCCTTTCAATTTACATTCCTTCAATGGTGCGCATGGCGAGAATGGTCTGCTCAAACAGCTTGTCCAGTTCCCAGCCCAGCTTTTCCGCGCCGTTTCTGATAACGTCACGGGAACAGCCCTGGGCGAATTTTTTGTCTTTGAACTTCTTTTTCAGGGAGCTGACTTCCATGTCCTGCACGCTTTTGCTGGGACGCATCAGTGCTGCGGCTCCGATAAGACCGGTCAGTTCGTCGGTGGCGTACAGGATCTTTTCCATTTCGTGTTCAGGCTCGATATCACAGCAGATGCCCCAGCCGTGGCTGGCAACCGCCCGGATAAGACGGGGGTCGATATCCTTTTCGGTCATGATTTCCTGAACCTTGACGCAGTGCTGGTCGGGATACATTTCGAAATCCAGGTCGTGGAGCAAACCCACCACCGCCCAGAATTCCTTTTCGTCACCATAACCCAGTTTTTCTGCGAAATAACCCATTACATGACTGACGATTTGGCTGTGTTTCAGGTGGAATTCCTCGTGGTTATATTCATTCAGCAGTTCCCATGCCTGCTGAAGATCGGGAATGTAGGACATAGTTTTCTCAATCCTTTGGATGTAGCATTCTTTGGCAAGGCAGCCGTTAACGGAATTAATAATTAATAGTGAATAATTAATATAGTCAAAAGGAGAGTTATCATCTTCCAATCAAGAAATATTAATTATTAATTTTTAATTATTAATTAAAACAGCTTGCTGTTTTCAGTGTTCGTGGTGGCAATGGTCGCAGTCCATATTGCAGCCAACGATGGGTTCGGGGTCGATACCCTGACGGGTGTAGTAATCGGTCAGGGCTGCCTTGATGGCTTCTTCTGCCAGCACGGAGCAGTGCATTTTTACGGGAGGCAAACCGTCCAGAGCGTCGGCAACTGCACGGTTGGTCAGAGCCAGAGCTTCCTCAACGGTTTTGCCCTTGACCATTTCGGTGGCCATGGAGGAGGTGGCAACAGCTGCGCCGCAGCCGTAAGTCTTGAACTTGACGTCCTCGATAACGCCGTCCTCGATCTTCATATACATTTTCATAATGTCGCCGCATTTGGCGTTGCCGACTTCGCCCACAGCGTTGGCATCTTCAAGCTCGCCCACGTTGCGGGGGTTGGCGAAATGGTCCATTACCTTATCGGAATACATCTGTGACATCAGTTAATTACCTCCTTGGGTTTGTCGTTCTCCCACAGGGGAGACATATTTCTCAGACGCTGGATGATGGGCGGGATCTGTTCCAGCAGATAGTCTACATCTTCTTCGGTGTTGATCTCGCCAAGACTCAGACGGAGAGAACCGTGAGCCCGTTCTGCGGGAAGGCCGATGGCCAGCAGAACGTGGGAAGGATCAAGGGAATCGCTGTCGCAGGCGGAACCGGTGGATGCGCAGATGCCTACCATATCCAGCCACAGCAGGATGGATTCGCCCTCGATGCATTCAAAAATGAAGGATGCGGTGCCGGGCAGACGGTCGGTGGGGTGACCGGTGAGATAGCTGTAGGGAATGGTTTCGGTGATGCCTTTGATCAGCCTGTCGCGCATTTTGGTCAGGCGGGCATTGTTTTCGGGCATGTTTTTGACTGCTGTTTCCAGAGCCACACCCATGCCAACGATGCCGGGAACGTTTTCGGTGCCGCCGCGGACACCCTTTTCCTGACCGCCGCCATGGATGAAGGAGGGCAGTTTCAGACCCTTGCGGACATACAGGGCACCTACGCCCTTGGGGCCGCGGAATTTGTGAGCTGCCATGGAAAGCAGGTCGATATTCATGGCCTTTACGTCGATGGGAATATGACCGGCAGCCTGAACGGCGTCGGTGTGGAACAGGACGCCCTTTTCTTTGCAAAGTGCGCCGATCTCAGCCACGGGCTGGATGGTGGCGATCTCGTTGTTGGCCATCATGATGGAAACCAGAATGGTATCGTCGCGGATAGCCTTTTCCAGTTCTTCAAGAGAGACTT
>JAZULX010000050.1:0-3098 GCA_045603325.1 Oscillospiraceae bacterium
AGCGGCTGACATTGTAATCAGCCGTGCCGGAGCATCCACCCTGAGCGAAATAACTGCTTCCGGTAAAGCGTCCATAATTGTCCCGTCACCCAACGTCACCGGAAACCATCAGGAGAAAAACGCCAGAATACTGGAAACCCGTGGTGCCGCAAAGGTCATCACCGAGGACAGCTGCACCGGCCAGGTTTTGTTTGATCTTGTAACAGAGCTTCTTGAAGATCGGGAAACCATGAAAGCCATGAGTATGGCAGCAGCAGAAATGTCCGTACCGGATTCTGCGGCAAAGATATATTCCGTAATCTGTGAACTTGCTGGAAAAAACTGAATTTTAACAAATATTGATCCCTCCGCATAGGATAGGCTGACTATCGATTGCGGAGGGATAAGTATGTTTATCGTAAGCGGAGGAAACAGACTGCAGGGAACGGTTCGGCTCAGTGGAGCCAAAAACAGCGTGCTGCCCATACTTGCTGCTTCAATAATCAACAGTGGAGAGAGTATTATTGATAACTGCCCTGACCTTAGCGACGTGCAGGCGTCCATAGAAATTCTAAGACACCTTGGCTGCATAGTGAAAAAAGAGGGAAAGGCTATCTACATAGACTCCAGACCAATGAACCGATGCGACATTCCTGATGACCTTATGCGCAAAATGCGCTCATCGGTGATTTTTCTGGGACCGATACTGGCAAGAACAGGCTGCGTTGATATGTGCATGCCCGGTGGCTGCGAACTTGGCAGCAGACCCATAGACCTGCATCTTGCAGCCATGCGAAAAATGGGCGCGGAAGTGGACGATACCGGCGGCACTGTAAAATGCCGGGTGTCGAAACTTCAAGGCGCGGAGATAAATCTGTCCTTTCCCAGTGTGGGCGCAACAGAAAACATTATGCTGGCTGCTTGCCTTGCCGAGGGTGATACAGTCATAACAAATGCTGCCTGCGAACCGGAAATCGAAGACCTGCAAAGCTACCTTTGTGCCATGGGAGCAAACGTATCAGGTGCAGGTACGTCAACCGTTGTTATAAAAGGGAAAAAAGATCTTCACAATGCGGCTCACGGTGTTGTACCGGACCGAATCGTTGCTGCTACATATATGTCTGCCGTATGTTCTGCCGGCGGAAAGGTTACGATAGAAAATGCAGTTCCTGCCCATCTCAAGGCAATATCAGAAGTGCTTGCGGCTGCGGGATGCACAATAAAGGAACTGCCGATGGGAATTGAGATCGAATCGAAAAACAGACCCAAAGCTGTGCCCCATATCAGAACGGCTCCTTATCCGGGATTTCCCACCGATGCACAGGCGCCTGTTATGGCAGCATTGCTGAAAGCAGAAGGAGCCAGCGTTTTTGTGGAAACCATATTCGAAAACAGGTATCGCCATGTAGGCGAACTGATGCGTATGGGAGCCGATATCAGGACTGAAGGCAGAGCGGCAGTGGTCTTTGGAGTTGAGAACCTTGGCGGCGCAGTTATGGAGTGTACAGATCTGCGCGGAGGTGCGGCGCTTGTGGTTGCAGCATTGGGTGCAGAGGGCGAAAGCCGCATTTGCGGACTGAGGCACATAGACCGTGGATATGACAGTTTTGAGAAAGATTTAAAAAATATTGGCGCAGCAATAAAACGTGTGGAAATTTGAAGAATTATAGTGTATAATGTATCAGTCAAATAATATTCTGCTTCGGAGGTGATAATACTTGAATAAGGACAATACCAAAAAACGTCGCCGCAGAACCGGTTTGGGGCCTTTGCAGAAGTTTATCACCGTTTTGCTGGCAGCTTTAGTGGTGTCGTTTGCCACCATGGTGTTTTTCAAGGTGGATTCCTTTGTCGTGACAGGCAACAGCCAGTACACCGATGAAGAGATTATCGAAGCATCCGGCGTAGCTGTGGGGGATAACCTCATTCTCGTAAATAAAGGTCAGACGGCAAACCTCATCAGAGGTCAGCTGAACTATATCACAGACATCAAACTGCTGCGTGTTCTGCCCGGAACTCTTGAAATATCCGTAATAGAGTCCGGTGCGGCTGCTTACGTTACCGACGCTGTAGGCTCCAACTGGTATATCGACAAAAACGGCAAAGTCCTTTCGAAAGCAGACCAGCCAAGCGGCATTGCGGTGGTTGGCTTTACTCCCGAAGGTGCCACCGCCGGATATGACCTTACTGCTGTTGAAGGCGACGAAACCAAACTCAACCAGCTCACAACCCTGCTGGCAGCACTCGAGCGCATCGGCATAGCAGCCAACGTCAGCGTTATCGACCTGAGCACAGACTACAACCCCAAACTGACTTACGACGAAAGATTCATCGTCGAACTCGGCGCGATAGACGATATAGACTATAAACTTGAGTATCTTATCGCAGTCCGTGAACTGCTGACAGACAGTCAGGCAGGTACCATAGACCTCACTTTGGATGCAGATTCTATGGCACATTTCCGTCCAAATGCGTAATTGAACACAACATACGGTAAAAAGTTGGGTATATTTGCGAAAAATGGTCAATAAATTGTGTCTTACCTATTGACCTTTGGACAATTTCGATATATTATATTATGTAAAGAAATAGGCTTACAAGGGAAAATATTTTCCATTTTACACATAGGAGGAAGCAACCATGGCATATGAACTGGACACAGGATCACACAACGTTGTTAATATTAGAGTAGTCGGTATCGGCGGCGCTGGCAACAACGTCGTTAACAGGATGGTTCAGGCCGGTATTCAGGGAGTCGAATTCATTGCCATCAATACGGACAAGCAGGTCCTTATGGAATCGGCAGCAACCCAGAAAATCCAGATCGGCGAAAAGCTGACTTCCGGTATGGGCGCCGGCTCCAAACCCGAGATTGGCAAGAAATCCGCTGAGGAAAGCAGAAGTGCAATTTCCAAGGCTCTTGAAGGCAGCGACATGGTATTCATCACTGCCGGCATGGGCGGCGGCACCGGCACCGGCGGCGCACCCGTTGTGGCAGAGATCGCCCGCGAAATGGGCGCACTGACTGTCGGCGTAGTTACCAAACCCTTCAAGTTCGAAGGTTCCCGCCGCATGAAGCAGGCTGAATCCGGTATTGATGATCTTTGTGAAGCTGTGGA